>CAJYRE010000289.1 GCA_913776675.1 Rhizobiaceae bacterium | reverse complement strand
GTCTTGTTGTCCATTCGGGGGCTTGTTGATTTTCGGGAGCGGGAAGACGATCCCGAGGTTTTGGAGGCGCGGCAAAAAGCAATTCTCTCCGGTCTGGATGAAGCTGTTGCTGCGCTTGCATCGATGCGGGAGCGTGAAGGCGAGGCCTTGAAGACCGTGCTGCTGAGCCATGTGCGGAAAATCGAGCAGTTGACCTTGGCCATTGAGGCGGATCCATCGCGCAGCACAGAAGAAATTGCCCGAAAACTTGAGGCGCAAATGGCCGCGCTGATGGCATCTGCACCGACGCTGGATAAAGATCGGCTGTATGCAGAAGCAGCTTTGCTGGCAACCAAGGCCGATTTGCGCGAAGAAATTGATCGCCTTAAAGCGCATGTTGAGGCTGCACGGGTGCTTCTTGCAGAGGGTGTGCCTGTGGGGCGCAAGCTGGATTTTCTGGCGCAGGAATTCAATCGGGAATCGAATACAATTTGCTCTAAATCCAATGCTGCGGCCATCACCGCCGCTGGCATTGAATTGAAAGTGGTCATAGACCAGTTTCGTGAGCAGGTTCAAAATCTGGAGTAGGGGCATGACGATGACGGCGTCCAAGCGCGTTCACATTGCAAGACGAGGCCTTATGCTGGTCATATCCTCACCTTCCGGCGCGGGTAAATCCACCATTGCGCGTACCTTGATGGATATTGACAAGCAGATCAGTATGTCCGTCAGTGTTACCACCCGTGCGCGCCGTCCCAGCGAAATTGAAGGCGTCCATTATCATTTCATCTCGCAACGGGAGTTTGAGCGCCTGCGGGCCTCTGATGCCCTGCTGGAATGGGCCGAAGTGCATGGCAATTTCTATGGCACACCGCGCGAGCCGGTTGAATTGGCCATGGCAGAAGGCCGCGATATGCTGTTTGATATTGATTGGCAGGGCGCACAACAGTTGCAAGAGAAAATGTCGGTCGATGTCGTGTCGATTTTCATTCTGCCGCCAACCATGACCGAGTTGCAATCACGGCTGCATCGCCGCGCCGAGGATTCGGAAGAGGTCATCCAGACCAGATTGAACAACTCCAGGGCGGAGATCGAGCATTGGCGCGAATATGACTATGTCATCGTCAATGATGATTTGAATTCGGCTTTTGATGCCGTGCAGTCGATTGTCAAGGCCGAGCGTTTGCGGCGTGATCGCCGCCATGGCATGTTTGACTTCGTGCAGGAGTTGGTAACGGAAGTGCCAAAGCTGTAGACCTATAAATCCGCCGTTGGTTGCGGCGCGGCTGTGTTGTGACCAGCGGCGGTATTTATAGAGATAAAACCTGTGTGGTCGGTATAATTCTATCCCGGCGTCAATACCTCACAGGCCCTAAAGCAAGTTGGCAATCCGGCAGAATTCATCCACAGACAGGGTTTCAGCACGGCGGGATGGGTCAATATCAGCCTTGTTGAGCAGGGCTTCTCCCCCCAGCGGTTTCAGGCTGGCACGCAGCATTTTGCGGCGTTGACCAAAGGCTGTCTGCGTTACTTTTTCCAGCTTCGCCAAATCACAGGGCAGGGGTGCCGCCCGTGGCGTAAGGTGAACCACGGTGGATGTGACCTTGGGCGGCGGTGTAAAGGCCTGCGGAGAAAGATCAAAGGCCATGTGTGCCTGGGTCAGCCAGCCACACAGCACACCCAGACGACCGTAATGATCATCATTTTCCTGCGCCACAATCCTTTCGCCGACTTCTTTTTGGAACATCAGCGTGAGCGATTGCCAAAACGGTGGCCATTGCCGTGGTGTCAACCAGTTGATCAACAATTGTGTGCCGACATTATAGGGCAGGTTTGCAACGATCTTGATGGGGCCTTCGATGCCGAGTGTCTCGAAATCCACTTTCAGCGCATCGCCTTCCATGACCTCAAGCCGACCGGGATAATAATCGGATATTTCTGCAAGAGCGGGCAGACAACGGCTATCACGCTCAACGGCAATCACCTTTTTGGCCCCCAGAGCCAGCAGCGCGCGGGTTAATCCTCCGGGGCCGGGGCCAACCTCCAGCACCGTCGCATCTGTCAGATCACCAGCAGTGCGCGCAACTTTCTGGGTAATATTCAGGTCCAGAAGGAAATTTTGCCCCAAGGCCTTTTTTGCATCCAGCCCGTGCCGCTGGATAACATCCCGTAGGGGCGGAAGCCCATCCAATGCAGCCATCAGGCGTCACCCTGTCCGCATGCGCTGCTGAGCTGGTCTGCGAGCTTCAGGGCAGCAATCAAGCTGTTTTCACGGGCGATACCCTGGCCGGCAATGCCAAACGCTGTGCCATGGTCGGGTGAGGTGCGGATAAAGGGCAGGCCAAGAGTCACATTGACCGATTCATCAAAAGCCAGCGCCTTGACCGGAATCAGCGCCTGATCATGATACATGCAGACAGCGACATCATAACGGCGACGCGCATCGTCATGGAACATGGTGTCGGCTGGCAGTGGCCCAAAAGCGTCAATACCCTCAGCCCGCAAGGCAGCAAGCGCAGGCGCAATCACATCATCATCCTCATGGCCGAGTGCCCCTCCTTCGCCCGCATGCGGATTCAGCCCCGCAACAGCCAAGCGCGGGGATTCAAGGCCGAACTTATCGCGCATATCCGAATGGATAATACGGCATGTTTTGATAATCAGCTCTTCCGTCAAGGTTTTTGGCACCGCGGAGAGGGGGATATGAATGGTCACGGGGACAGCACGCAGCTTTTCACCTGCCAGCATCATGACAGGCATCACAGCTTGGCCGGTTGCCTTTTCAGAAAGGGCCGCCAGAAATTCCGTATGTCCCGGAAAGCCAAATCCGGCTTCATAGAGAACTGACTTGGCAATGGGATTTGTCACCAAAGCCCGAACTTTGCCTTCAAAACACAAGCGAACGGCCGTCTCAATGGCCTGAATTGTGCCCGCAGCCGTTGCCTTGTGCGGCGTACCCGCAACAACATCAATGCCCGCTGAAATGGGCAGGACGGGAAAATGCGTAACGAAATCATCCACCGCCACTTCCGGCGTGCTTTCCTTGAAGGCAACCGTGAGGCCGAGATCGCGGGCGCGCAGTTTCAAAACCGCAGGATCACCGATGAACAAAAAAGGCGACAGCCCAAGCTCTTCGCGTTTCGTCCATGCCACAAGACTAATATCTGGTCCAATACCGGCCGGATCGCCTTGTGTGAGTGCAATGGGCTTCAATGCGGAATGAGCTGGCATGGTTGTGACACTCACGGATAAAGAATTTGAGCCTTGGAACGCAACTCGGCAATATATTTTGCCGCGTTCGGGTCTTCCTTGCTCTTGTCCTGCTTTCCAAGGTCTTCAGCGCGGAAGACTGCTTCGGCGGCCAAATCGTCGGAAACCTGCTTCTGATTGCAAATTGCAATATATTCAACGCCACGTTCCGTCACAAGCGTGCCGGTTGTTGGTCCTTTTGCATTCTCGATCAAAGGCTTCCAGGCGCTGGGCAGCTCGGGCTGAAGCACATGACCAAGATCGCGCACGGAAACATCCAGATAGTTGCGCGCAAAATCCATGGCCTGATCACAGCCGGGGAATTTGGCTCTGGATGCTTCGGCCTCGGCCTTGCGCTTGCCCAGAATGGCCTTTTGTTTCGCAGCAGGAACCACGAAAATAATCTGCTTCAGGGTATATTCTGTGGTCTGCGGCTTCTGCTTGTTTTCCAGCAGGCGCGTGACCATTTCCTGATTGCTCATCTTGTCTCTGGAGGAATAGCGGGCATTGACCAGGCGTGGCCAGCTCATCTGTACCGCGATATAAGATTTGAAATGCTCCGTTCCCACGCCTGCTTTGTCCAGAATCTGGCTCATCTGCGCGGTCGTCAGTTTGTTGGACGCGGCAAAGCGTGCAAACGCTGCATCCACATCTTCGGTGCTGACAGACATGCCAACCCGGGCGATTTCCTGTCGTTTCAGTTGTTCGTCCACAAGTTCTTCTTTGGCTTTTTTGTTCAAATCGCCAGTTTCGTGGCGCAGCTTGAGAAAGGCCACACGTCGCGCCAGATCGGCGCTGGTGATGGCAACCTTGTTGACCACAATGGCAACGCCCGTGGACGCGGCATAGGCTGGAGTGCCCAGATTGGGGGAAAAGCCTGACACGCCAACCAGCGCTGCCGTGCTGACGAGAACTGCCTGCATGAATGTATTGCCGAAGGTCATCAACATGTCCCTTTCCCGCACCTCGCAGGGGATTGTCGAGGTGGTCCGTCCTATGCCTGTACTTAAGCTCAGTCGTTTGCACAAACCGTACGGCAAAACAATGGCTCACATACGGAAAATGGTCGCCCCGATAGAAATGGGGCGACCTTTGGATGTTTATAGATCAATCCGTGGTGGTTGGATCAAGGTTGCCTACGCCGACATCGCCCAAGGTGCGGAATGTAACACGGGCACCGATTGACCAATCATTTGCAGAGGTCGATGTTTCATCACGCTTGTAGACGATCGAGAAAATGGTGCAATCATCCGCATAAGACACACCGATGCCATAGCGATCGATCTTATCCTTCTTGATATTCCAGTTCACAGCACCGAAAACCGACCAGAAATCACCAATTTTCACAGAGCTGTTGTTCTGGATGCCGACACGGTCAACGTTGTAGCCATAGTTTGGTTGCGCCGCGATCTGGCTGTAGACGAAGTTGGTCTGGATAACATCATTCTGATAGCCGACCGATGTATCGGTGCGCTTCAGCTCGAACGATGTCCGATCAAACCGCGCATTGAGAGCGGTTGAGACGCCAAACGGCATATCGACGCCCACCATGCCCACATAGTCAGACACAGTATTTTCCAGGCCGGATTCGTTGCCAGCGTAGACCAGATCCGTGGAGGCAAACGAATTCTTGCCCGCCAACTGGTAGGACTGACCAAACAGACCTCGCACCGTGTAACCACTGTCCAGAGACCCGGTATAGCGCAGACCCACGTTTGCGCGTGTACCGCCTTCTACGCGGTCATAGCCGGAGAATTTGTCGCGTGTGAACAGATTGGTCGCGTCAAACACAAAGCTTTGCGCGTCTTCATTGGCAAGACGGCCTGCCTGTTGCTCATCCGGACGGACG
>CAJYRE010000288.1 GCA_913776675.1 Rhizobiaceae bacterium | reverse complement strand
CGGTGGTGGCCTTTGTGGAAAAGGTCATGGTGTTATCCACATCCGCAGGGGGGACCAATTGGTGTTTCATGGCTTTGCCACGATGCTTTGGCAGCGGTGCAGCCTCGGAAATGGCTTGCGGTGCGCCAGCACTTGCTTGCGGTTCTGCATAGGCTGTCTGGTTGAGGGCCTGCTTGTTGCCATAGCGCGCACCGGGAACGGGAACATCTTCCGCCGGCACGGCGGCGACGTGTCGTGCTTGGCGCGCAACGGGTGCTGCAACCTCTTCAGCTTCTGCGACTTCTGGTTCAGGAGCTGCTGCGATGCGGGTTTTGCCGTGGCTGGAGGCCTGAGGCAGATAGGTGGCAATCAACTGACGCATGCGGTTGTCACGCGCGGGTGTGGAAACACCGCCCATGACCACGCCAACCATGGATTTCCCATCGATATGCACCGAACTGACAAGATTAAAACCGGATGCATTGGTAAAGCCGGTCTTGATGCCATCAACGCCGCGCACACTGCCAATCAGGCGGTTGTGGCTGCCAATGACCTGATTGCCGTAAACGAAACGGCGGGCCGAGAAGTAATGGTAATATTGCGGAAACTGCTTGTAGAGCGCCATGCCCAGTCGCGCCTGATCACGCGCTGTCGTCATCTGCCCGCTGTTGGGCAGGCCATTGGCATTGCGATAGGTGGTGCGCGACATGCCCAGCGAACGGGCCTTGGCCGTCATCAATTCGGCAAAACGCCCTTCGGAACCGGCAAGATTTTCACCAAAAGCGGTTGCAACGTCATTGGCAGAGCGGGTGACAACGGCGAGGATGCCTTGTTCTACCGTAAAACTGCCGCCGGGCTTCACGCCCAGCTTTGATGGTTTTTGAGATGCTGCATGCACGGAAACACGCATAGGGGTATTCAGCCGGATACGACCTTTTTCAAGAGCTTCAAACACCAGATAAAGCGTCATCATCTTGGTGAGAGAGGCGGGATAGCGCAAACCGTCTGGATCGGACGATCTTAGAACCTTGCCCGTGTTTGCATCGACAACGATGTCGGAATATGGCGGGGTATATGCGGCTTGCGCCTGACCAAGAGTCAGTCCACACGTCAGCAAAGCGGCAACCGAAATATGTGTCATACGCCGGATGATGTTGCTCCGGCCAAGGAGGCTCACAATTTGCTTTTTCACCGCTATGCTCTTTATCTTGAATTTATCGACTTGGCCGCCCCCAGCGACACGGCCTTCATCTTAGTGTCACAGCGTTACCAAGTGGTTTATGATGAATAATTCATTTCTGCCGCTCAGTGAATTTTCACCAAAATTGCACATCGGCTGTATAGGATTGACTTTTTAGGTTCAGGTTGAGACAGGCAGCCTCTGAATGTCTTCCAAGAGGTTCTCTTTTGTAGTCTGTAGATGTCTTGGCTTAATGCGTACCCAGTCGATGATTGATGTAGCTGATGACAGCCGTTTCGATGTTTTGCCAATCCTTCAGGTTTTTACCGGAAAAGCGATAAAGCACGCTGAGATCCTTGCCGATGTGAATGTCCCGCTGACAGTTGTCGATGGACGGCTTTCTGGGGGTATCATCAACCAAGCAGCGAACGGCATAATCTGTATTGCCTGAGCGCGGAGCCGTGTAGAGAACCTCGCCATCATAACCGCTTCCCGGCCGCAGGTGGTGGGCTGTCAGCCCGTAAGGCGCTGCTGCAGGTGGACCATCAAAAAGCTGGCTGTAAATGGGGGCAATCCGCCCGGACATGTCGCGGGACATGGTGCTTTGGGTGATTTCGATAAAGATTAACGCATCCGTCTGGGTTGGATCGTCAAATCTCTGGCGATCTTTCAGGCTATAGCCGCGCATTTCTGGCCACATCAAAGCCAGATCAACACGGCTTGCCGGGCCATTATGCCGTTGTCGCTCAAAGCGGATGGTATTGTCTTCAATGGTAAGTGCATCAATGCCAATCGTGACATTTCGGGGTGTTTGCAGTTCGCTATGTTCACCCATCATCAACGTTCTGCCGATTGAATCTTTCAGCAGAAACAAGGCGATGGAAAAGAGAAGCAAAAACAGCAGTGCGGCGCAGATCCATATTTTGCTGCGTCTGGATAGAAGCGGTTTTTCCTGCTCCAGTTGTTCGCCCATACGCCCCATGGTGTTTTGCCCCTTCGTTGACCTTGGCCTGTTTTGAGCAACGTGGTGCGCAACGGCTCTGCTCTAATTCTTTGTTTTCACAGGTTTTCGGACGGAAAACCGCTATGCGCTTTTCTCAGGTAAATGCTCGATAGCGAAGAGGGTTGCGATAGTATGGTTAATCTCAGATTAACAAAGACTTGTTTCGTGAAAAAGGTGAGCCGGCTCCGTGGCAGCAGAGCCGGCTCGATGGTCGCGGTCGGGGAAGGGTGTGCGGGGGAGACCGGACCAATTGCTGCGAAACAATCTCATGGATGCGGGGCAGGCTGTCTTTATCGATTTTGAAGCGTTGCAACGGCTGCGTTGCGATCATCAATGATTTTTACCCATTGACCGGGGTTTTCTGCCGCCTGGCGCTTCAGATAGGTATATTCCGTGTCAGACCACAGCATGACCTTGTTGCGCATGTTATCGAGAATAAAATCGCCACGATCGGTTCTGACGGTGAGAATGGCGTGTCCTTCACCGCTTGGCTGCAATACCACGGTGATCAGCAGATCGGAGGCTGACATGCCTTTTTCCATCAGGGTGCGGCGCTTCAAAAGAGCGTAATCTTCACAATCGCCAGCGGTGACAGGGTAGGCCCAGTAATCTTCCACGCCATACTGTTCCATATCCGTTTCAGGCCGGATTGTGGTGTTGACGGTGTAGTTGACATCCAGAATGGTCTTCCACAGCTCCGGTGTCAGTGTTGCAGGGCCTGCGTCTCCGCCAGGAAGCGGCTTGCACTCGGCAGTATACCGCTTGCAAAATTCGTAATGGCCAATGGGTTGGCTGGTTTTGCCTGCAAGCTTCATGGAGGGTTGTGCAGCGCTGGCGCTGGCCCCTGCAACCATGGTTGCGATGGCGACGATCAGGGCGAAACCGATATTTTTCTTGTTTGTCATTGGTTGTCTCTCCGTTCTGAGGACACAATGACGCCGATGATTTTATCTCTGGCAAAATTCCAAGTTCAAAATAAGTATTGTTTTGAATAAACTATGTATAAAATTATACGGGTCTTCTTATGCATTTTTTAAGCATGATTGCCCGCTTGGCAAGGGATGGGAGGTTTTCTGTTATGGATTTTTTGTTTTATCTATTTGATATTAAATCATAAAATTTGTTTTCTGCTTTGGCTTGTTTGGGTGAAATTCTAAAAATTTGTCAGCGCTGACAGTTTGGAGAGTTCCATTTTGTGTCATGTTTTCTCTCTGTCTGAGACAATTTCGGATATTTTTCGCGCAGTGATACCTGCTTTTTTTCTTTGAATTTTGGTGGAAAAGCTGTCGATGGTGAATGCTTGATGAACAAATGACTTGTGGGCAGTCATGTTCGTTGTTTTATTTTGTCGAAGATCTGAATTTGAGGCCTGTTTGAATCAGGCGATGCGGCCATCATTCTTGATGAGTTGCGCAATCACAAGATTGAAACGCAACATGCTTTAGAGCATTGACCTGAGAAAAGTGCATAGCGGTTTTCCGTCCGGAAATGCGTGAAAACAAAGAGTTAGAGCATTTCAGTGTTTCCGAGAAACACTGAAATGCTCTAGGCGCTATCCCGCTAAGGCAAATGGGAGGAAGGGGTATTGATGCTTGGGGCTGGACTGTTCTTGAAAGTCTGTCAGGTTCAGATTGAACAAGGCAGGTTTCAGAGGAAGTCGTTGAGAGTGTCACGCGACTGTAGCGTGGTAAACTCAATGGCGACCCCTTCAAGGAAATGGCGCACCACGCGCCCGCGCAAGGTGTTCAATTGTACAGCGGTGCCAATGGCCGGACGTTGATCAACCTCGACGGCGGCACCGGACAGGGAAAGATCGATGATGCGGCAATTGATGACCTGGCCATCGTCGAGTATCAGCTTTGTATGAGCCTTGCGTGGGGTGAGGCGGTCGTGGCGTCGGTCTTCCGGCAATCCAAGTTCGTGTTTATTGGCAAGCCAGGTTAATTGCGCCGCCAGTTTTTCACGTTTGCGGTCTGTGGCAATGGTTGTGATAACAAAGCCATCCTCGGTGGTTTTAACAACGCTTCCTTCAATGCGGCCAATATGATCAATATATGCAATGATACGATCACCCGTCTTCGGGCGGGCCGCGCACATAAACCGTGCATCGCCCGGCGACATATCGACGGTCATGCAGACGTATTCATCTTCGCTTGGCAGCATCAGCCGTCCTTCGAGTTTTACGGATACTCGTTGGAATGAACGCTGAATCTCCTGCCTTTCGTTCTCCCGCTTTGGTGTCGATTGGAAGGAATGCATGCTGGCAACAACTCTTGGATCAATGCGGCTGGTGCTGATCTTAGGCCTGATGCGTTAATAGAGTCTTCACTGAGGTTGCAATGCGCAATTCTGAAATGCCGGAGTCGCCCGGTGTGTGTACCGGGCGGCTTTTTTGTCTTGTTATCAGGTGCGTGTTTTGTAGCGCACCATTTTCTGCTTAGCTTTCAATGCGTATTGAAAGATTATTTTGTGTATAGAGTGGCTTTACTTTATGCCCTTGAAGCTCGATGGTGTCGAATTTGCCTTCAATCTTGCTGGCATTGATCAATGTAATGGTCTGGCCTGCTTTGAAAGACTGATCTTTCTCTGGGGAGAGCAGCAATTTGCCTCCTTCAATGAAGAGGTTTTTGTTGATCTGGATTTTTCCATGGCTGTCTTTGAGCAGCTTGATGTCAAGAGTGGCCTGTTTGCGCACCGTCACATTGCCACCTATTCTGGCATTCTTGGCCGAGATGATGGCTGTGCCGCCGGCCAGATAGACATCACCCTTACCCAAGGCGTTATCCGATGCGGCAATCAGGGTGCCAGCCTGCATCAGCGTGCCGCCTGTCCAGGAATTGTTGCCGCTCAGGGTCAGGCTGCCATTGCCTTGTTTGGTCAGCAGACCCTTGCCGCTAATGTCGTTTTTCCAGGTGTCGGCGGCATTGAAGCCACCCTTGGCGGCATCCATCACCACCGTTACATCACCATCAAAGGCACCATAGCCGTCGGCGGCGCGGAATAGGTCGAGACGGCCCCAACCTTCCGGATCGCTGACAATGGGATAGCCGGAGGCGATTTCAGTGGTTTTCAACACAACACGGCGCTGCTCATCCGAGAGATAGGGCAGGCGAGTTTCCAGCAGCACTTCAGCCCCCTTCGGCACAGAGGGCGCGAGGTTGGGATCGCTGATCTGTGGGTAATAATAGGTGAGGCGCGGCTCGAAAAAGGCTTTGTTCCAGGCATAATCGGCAAAAGCATCTTTTGGTTTTGCTTCAGAATGCGCCAGTGCCAGCAGGCGCTGGAAATCAGAAGCGCCGGTTTCCTTCATCAGCCATGCCTGGCTTTGCTGGTAGGCTTCCTGCCGCAAGGGCGTGTATTTGGGCAGGTTCAGGTTATAGGCAACAATGGCTGTGGCCAAAACGCGACCGCCCAGCACATCAAATGTCTGGTGCATGCCGGCGCGAATACGGTTTTCCCCCAGCAGGGCAGCGCGGGTGACCATTTCCTGATAGCGTTGCGGCACAAGATAGGCCATCACCAAGGCATCACGCCAGCCTTCTGCCGTATGCCCGCTTGGGAAGCCGCCATCTGCGGCAGCGTTGCTGCTTTTGGCCGGTTCGAGCTGTGGAACAATGCGCACCTTATCACTGGCGCGGTAGGGACGGGCATATTTATAATAGCGTTTTGCCGGTTCGGTGGAGCCATCGGCGCTGCCTGCTTCAATCAGATCCACAGCTTTGCCCAGATCAGGATTGTCCTTGGCACCAATACCGCGATTGTTGCCCTTGTCTTCGTATTTCACCGTGTTGGCATCGGCAGGCATGGAGGTGATGGTGGTGGTCTGCTTGGCACCCTTTCGCCAGGCATCTGCAAGCGGGCCAAGGCCATCGGTGATGCTGACATTTTTATTGCGGCGATCATCCAAATAGGCGGCCAGATCGTTTTCTGGTGTGTGTTCGCTGGTGATCTTGATGGAATATTCGATGTTCTGGCGGTGCAATTCAGGGCGCTTTTTGGTGCCATCCGTTGCACTGCCGGGAATACCATCCCAATCGGATTTTTTCACAGCCGGGCAACCGTCTTTTGCGGGTGCTTCCTGATCGGCATCGACAAAGGGTGTACGTGGCGTCCAGAGCGCCAGAAAGCCCGACAGCACGCGCACACCGGCATTGGTTTCCAATGTGGCGTGGCATGCATCACCGCGCTGGTTGGTGGCACCCGTATCCACATAGGCGGGCACATTGGCTGGTGGTGGTGCAGAATCTGCATGCCCCAATCCTGTGGGTGCCGGGGGCAATGCGGTGGTTTCGGCAAAGGCCGGTGTCAGGGCTGTGGCCAGTAAAAGTGCTG
>CAJYRE010000287.1 GCA_913776675.1 Rhizobiaceae bacterium | reverse complement strand
GCTTCATTCATGATCTCCGCCATTGTCCATATCGAAGCCCAGAAGATTCCAGCTCTGCACCATATGCGGCGGCAGAGGTGCGGTAATTTTCAAACGGCCACCACTGGGATGGGGAATATCGATATGGCGGGCATGCAGATGCAGGCGCTTTTGAATACCGCCCGGAAAATCCCAGTTGGGATCATCGATATAATATTTCGGATCACCAATAATCGGATGGCCGATATGCAACGCATGTACGCGCAACTGATGCGTACGGCCCGTGTAAGGCTCCATCTCCAGCCATGAAAGGCTCTGGGCTGCCGTTTCCAACACACGGTAATAGGAGACAGCGTGATCGGCACCCTCTTCCCCGTGTTTGGCAATCCGCATACGGTCGCCATCTTCGGTCTGCTCTTTCACCAGCCAGGTGGAAATCTTGTCATCATGCTTGCGTGGCACACCCTTGACCAAGGCCCAATAGGTTTTCTTGGTATCGCGCTCACGAAAGGCAGCAGTGAGCTTTTGCGCAGCACCGCGCGTGCGGGCCACCACCAGCACACCAGAGGTATCGCGGTCGAGACGATGCACAAGACGCGGCTTTTCACCCTTTTTGCTGGTCCATGCTTCGAGCATCTGGTCAATATGGCGGGTCAGGCCAGAGCCACCCTGCACAGCGAGACCGGCGGGCTTGTTGAGCACAAACACTTTATCGTCTTCATGCAACAGCATTCTGGAAAGCAGTTCGCCATCGTCAGAATGCTTGAGATCCTTCATGCCAATCGGGCCGGTTTTTGCCGCTTTTGCGTCCACATCCAGAGGCGGCACACGCACCACCTGACCGGGTTGCACACGGGCATCAGTCTTCACGCGGCCACCATCCACCCGCACCTGACCGGAGCGCAGCAATTTCTGCAAAGCGCCGAAGCCAAGTCCCGGATAGTGAATCTTGAACCAGCGGTCGAGGCGCATGCCTGCCTCATCTGCATCCACGGTAATATGTTCTATTCCTGCCATAAGGACGTCTTTCGTTCCCTTGGGCGCAGTATTCTGCGCCAGCCTTTCAATATGCGCGGCAAAAGCCAAAAGCCGCAAATTGCGGCGGCTGATCCTGCTTCTGAAGCAGGCTTTAGCGTATTTTAACGACAATGGGAAACGGCAGATCCAAAAAACCGATATTCGGACAAAAATCATAGCCTGTTTGCAAAAATGGCACTGGAAAGTCTCATCAAACGGCGCATTTCCATAAAATAAGACGGTTGAGTTTAAGAAAATTTCTATTTTAATATGCTTTTATGAAGCCAAATGAACGGAGGTGGTGACAACCATGACACAGGTGCTGTCGGTTTCGGCCACAACGGCTGGCTATATCACAGACACATTGAGGCCGGTCCAGAAAGGATCGCGCCCCAACTATGTCGAGCAGATCAACAAGCAGATCGAAGCCAAGAAAGACATTGCCAAAGCAGAAGGCATAACACGCAGCGCCATTGCCACCCTGAAAGACACAACGGCCATCGGGCTGCATTTCATGCGGGCGGGAGAGCAGAAAATGCCCCGCGCCAGCCTTGAGGAAACCAAGAAAGCCTATCGTGAAAGCGAAGATCTGGCCGAAGAGCAAGCATAATCATGGCCGCTCATGCCCAAGCGTTTCATGGCATTGAGAACGAACGCGACAAATATTTAGCTGATAACGACCATCCCCTCTTGCCAACGGATCGTCATAACAGATAATGACTCTATAACCTTGTAGGGAGAATCCGGTTCGATCCGGTGCCGAAGGAGCAACCGCCCCGGAAACTCTCAGGCAAATGGACCACAAGGCCTATGCATCGATCCAAACGGAGGCGTCAGCCAAAGTTGGAAAATTGATGCATGAACAAATGGATAGTACACGAAAGCATGAACGAAGTGAATGCGTCAGTGGACTAGACTGCACTCTGGAGAGAGGCTTGTTTTAAAGCAAGCCGCGCCGAAGGGATAACAATCTCAGGCAAAAGGACAGAGGGGGCTCATGAACCGGCACAACTGTGCCTGACTTTGAGCCTATGCGCGAACGCGCATGACAGTGGAGACGCCTCTTGGACGACCTCGCCCTCAAACGCACCCCCCTTTATGATCTTCACCTGTCGCTTGGTGCCCGCATGGTGCCCTTTGCGGGTTACGACATGCCCGTGCAATATCCCGCCGGTGTGTTGAAAGAACATCTGCACACCCGCGCCAACGCCGGGTTGTTTGACGTGTCCCACATGGGGCAAGTGATCTTGCGCGCCAAAAGCGGCAGAGAAGAAGATGCCGCCTTTGCGCTGGAAAGCCTCGTGCCCGTTGATATTCTGGGCCTCAAGGAAGGTCGTCAGCGCTATGGCTTCTTTACCAATGCAGACGGCGGCATTCTGGATGATCTGATGATTACCAATCGCGGGGATCATCTGTTTATCGTCGTCAATGCGGCCTGCAAGGACGCTGATATTGCCCATATGCGGGCCCATCTGGCCCAAAGCTGCACCATTGAGGTGCTGGAAGACCGCGCCCTGCTGGCGCTGCAAGGCCCGCGGGCGGAAGCCGTTTTAGGCGAGCTTTGGGCTGGCGTCTCCGGTATGAAGTTTATGGATGTGCGCGAAATTCCGCTGCTGGATACGCTGTGCATCGTCTCGCGCTCCGGTTATTCCGGCGAGGATGGTTTTGAAATTTCCGTTCCTGCCGATAAGGCAGAAGCACTGGCAAAGGCATTGCTGGATCACCCGGATTGTCAGCCGATTGGCCTGGGTGCCCGCGATTCCTTGCGTCTGGAAGCTGGCCTTTGCCTCTACGGCAACGACATTGACACCACCACCAGCCCGGTGGAAGGCGCGATTGAATGGGGCATTCAAAAGGTCCGCCGCGCTGGCGGTGAGCGCGAAGGCGGCTTTCCCGGTGCAGACCGCATTCTGGCAGAACTGACCAATGGCACCTCACGCCGCCGCGTGGGCTTGAAGCCCGAGGGCAAAGCTCCGGTGCGCGGTCATTCCAAACTGTTTGCTGATAGCGAAGGCAAGGTTGAGGTTGGAGAAGTCACCTCTGGCGGCTTTGGCCCGACGGTCGAAGGCCCGGTTGCCATGGGCTATGTCAGCGCCGATCACGCCACCGTTGGCACCCAGCTTTATGCTGAAGTGCGCGGCAAATATCTGCCCGTTGCCGTTGCCGCCCTGCCCTTCATCACTCCCACCTACAAACGCTGATTGGTGAGCGATGAGCAAGGTTTTACCCCCCTCTGTCCTGCCGGACATCTCCCCCTCAAGGGGGGAGATTGGGTGGGATTGGCCAGTCCATCCTAATCGATCTGTCGAACTATTCGCCTTTTGGCATAACGCAAACGGCTGCATTCAATCGGAAACTTCCCTGATCTCCCCCCCTTGAGGGGGGTATCCCCGGCACAATATTTCCACACCCATCCCAGCTCCCGAAAAGGACCTCCCATGTTGAAATTCACCTCTGAACATGAATGGCTGCAAATTGACGGCGATGTCGCCACCGTCGGCATTACCGCCCACGCCGCTGAACAGCTTGGCGATCTGGTGTTTGTCGAATTGCCAGAAGTCGGCAGCACATTTGCGAAAGACGCACAGGCCGCAACGGTTGAAAGCGTCAAGGCCGCCTCTGACGTTTATTGTCCGCTGGATGGCGAAGTGACGGAAGTCAATCAGGCGATTGTCGATGATCCGTCGCTGGTCAATTCCGATCCGCGTGGCGCAGGTTGGTTCTTCAAGCTGAAGCTTGCCAATGTTGCCGATGCAGCCGCCCTTCTGGATGAAGCCGCTTACAACGAGCTGATCGCATGACCACGCCAACAGAATTCCAGTTTACCGATTACCAGCCCTACGATTTTGCCAATCGTCGCCACATCGGCCCATCTCCGGCTGAAATGGACGAGATGCTGAAGGTTGTGGGCTATGACAGCCTCGACGGGATGATCGCCGCCACTGTGCCCGCCTCGATCCGTCAAACCAAGCCCCTGTTGTGGGGCAAGGCCATGAGCGAGCGTGAGGCGCTGGACAAGCTGCGCGAAACCGCCAACAAGAACAAGGCTCTGACCTCGCTGATCGGTCAGGGCTATTACGGCACCATCACCCCGCCGGTGATCCAGCGCAACATTCTGGAAAACCCGGCCTGGTACACGGCCTATACGCCTTACCAGCCGGAAATCTCGCAAGGCCGTTTGGAAGCGCTGCTGAACTTCCAGACGATGATCTGCGA
>CAJYRE010000286.1 GCA_913776675.1 Rhizobiaceae bacterium | reverse complement strand
AATGAAGCAGATGCGCTTGATATTATGCGCAGTGCCGTCTGGACCATCCTGATTGCTTCGGGGCCTGCTGTGCTGGCAGCCATGATCGTGGGTGTGACGGTTGCCTTGATTCAGGCTTTGACACAGGTTCAGGAAATGACCCTGACTTTTGTGCCGAAAATTCTGGCCATTCTGATCACCATCGGGATTACCGCGCCATTTGTCGGCGCGCAGATTTCTCTGTTTGCCAATCTGGTGTTTTCGCGCGTTCAAACCGGATTCTGAGCCCTTTACAACATTTGATAAAGCGCCGGATGAAGGCCTCTGACCATCCTCGCGCAAGCTTGATCCGATAGCCATCCTGTGAAATGGGCGGATAATGTTGATCCGCCTCCTTCTCATGAAGAGATGGAACAGGACATGGCGCAAGCACCAACGACTGCACTTCCGATCAAATTGCCGACGAATGGCCGTGATATTGGCTTTGCGTTGGGCATTGTCACCATTCTTTGTATTCTCTTTCTGCCAATCCCACCCTTTTTGATCGATATGGGACTGGCTTTTTCCATTGCCTTTTCTGTGTTGATTCTGATGGTGTCCCTGTGGATTCAGCGTCCGCTGGATTTCTCATCGTTTCCAACCATCCTGCTGATTTCAACCATGGTCCGTCTGTCGCTGAATATTGCGACAACGCGCGTGATTCTCTCGCATGGGCATGAAGGGCATGGTGCGGCCGGTAATGTGATTGCCGGCTTTGCCGGATTGGTCATGTCCGGCGATTTCGTGATCGGTTTGATTGTGTTTGCCATTCTGGTCACGGTGAACTTCATCGTTATCACCAAGGGTGCAACCCGTATCGCGGAAGTGGGCGCACGCTTTACTCTGGATGCCATTCCAGGCAAGCAGATGGCAATTGATGCTGATTTGTCGGCAGGCAATATTGATGAAGCGGAAGCGCAGCGTCGGCGTAAAGAACTGGAGCAGGAAAGCTCCTTCTTCGGGGCCATGGATGGTGCGTCCAAGTTTGTGCGCGGTGATGCCATTGCCGGTCTGCTGGTAACGGCCATCAATATTTTCGGCGGCATTATCATCGGTTATTTCCGCCATGGTATGCCAATTGGCGAAGCCGCTGACGTGTTCGTCAAGCTGTCCGTGGGTGACGGCCTTGTTTCGCAGATTCCTGCTCTGATCGTCTCCTTGGCCGCAGGCTTGCTGGTTACCCGTGGCGGTAATGCCGGTTCGGCCGATGAAGCCGTTATCAATCAGTTGAGCGGTTATCCACGTGCGTTGACAGTGGCTTCCGGCCTGATGTTTCTTTTGGCCGTTATTCCGGGCCTGCCTCTGCTGCCGTTTGCGGCGCTTGGCAGCCTCATGGCCTTCGGGAGCTGGTACATTCCACGTCAGCTCGAAGCCGCCAATCTGGCCAAGCGCGAGATGGAAGAGCAGAAGGTCAGCCAGATCAAGGAAGCCGACAAGGACTCGGTCAAGAGTGTTCTCAAAACCTCCGAAATCGAACTGGCGTTGGGCAAGTTGGTGTCCACCCGCCTGCTGGGCTCGCACCAGGAACTGGCCTTCCGTGTTGGCAAGATGCGTAAGAAATTCGCCAGCCAATACGGGTTCGTGGTGCCGGAAATCAAGGTGTCTGACGACATCGGCATTGCCGATAAATCCTACCACATCCGGATTCACGGCACGACGATTGCTTCCAATGTTCTGCGCCTCGGCGAAGTGCTGGTGGTGACGGGCAATGGTCGCAAGCCAAGCATTCCGGGAGATGATATTCGAGAGCCCGCGTTTGGTATGCCTGCGGTCTCGATTATGGAAACCTTTACGGATGACCTCAAGCGCGAAGGCTTCCATCCGATCGATAACGTGTCCGTGGTGTTGACGCATCTGAGCGAAGTGATCCGTAACAACCTGCCGCAGCTTCTGTCCTATAAGGACGTGAAGATTCTGATTGATCGGCTCGATCCGGAATACAAGAAGCTGGCGGATGAAATCTGCTCATCGCATATGTCCTATTCCGGGCTTCAGGCTGTTCTCAAGCTGTTGTTGGCCGAGCGTGTGTCGATCCGCAATCTTCATCTCATTCTGGAAGCCGTGGCCGAACTTGCGCCGCATGTGCGCAAGACGGAGCAGATTGTGGAACATGTGCGGGTGCGCATGGCCCAGCAATTGTGCGGTGATTTGACGGATAACGGCGTGTTGCGAGTGTTGCGCCTTGGCAGCAAGTGGGATCTGGTCTTCCATCAAGCCTTGAAGCGCGACAACAAAGGCGATGTGGTGGAATTCGATATTGATCCGCGCTCCCTGGAAGAGTTCAGCGAGCAGGCCGGGCGCGTGGTGCGTGAATTCATGGATCGGGGTCTGCCGTTCGTGCTTGTCACGTCGCCGGAAACGCGCTCTTATGTGCGCATGATTATAGAGCGACTTTTTGCAACCTTGCCTGTGCTGTCTCACGTTGAGCTGGCAAAGGGAATCGACATCAAGAGTCTGGGATCCATTTCATGATCACAGACCCACAGGGAACAGTGCTTGCACTGTTTCTGGTCTTTTGTCGCATCGGTTCCTGTTTCATGGCGTTGCCGGGGTTTGCTTCGGCACGTTTGCCTGCGCAGATTCGTATTCTGGTGGCTTTGGCGGTGTCCATCTCCTGCCTGCCGATTTTGTGGGATACGGTTTACCCTAAAGTTGCAGGTGGCGGCGCAATCTATATCGCCTTGATTGGCACCGAGGTGCTGATTGGCACGATGTTTGGCCTGATTGCTCGTTTCTTTACCTTGGGCTTGCAGTTTGCCGGCTCTGTTCTGACCATGATGATCGGCTTTAATGCCACGCCTGCACCGGATGTGCTGGAAGATGCCAGCGAAAACCAGATGACCAACATGATCAGCTTTTGCGGGCTGATGATGCTGTTTATCATGGATTTTCACCATGTCGTTTTCAGGGTGCTGATCGAGAGTTACACCGTGATGCCGATGGGCGGTGTGCCCAACAGCCAGAAAATGCTGATCACACTGACGGATACGATCGCCAGAACCTATTTTCTCATGCTGCGGCTTTCCAGCCCCTTCATTATCTATGGCTTGATGTTCAATATCGGGGTTGGCCTTGTTAACAAACTGGCTGCGCAAATGCCGGTCTATTATATTTCCGCACCCTATCTGATCGGTGGTGGCCTGTTGCTGGTCTATTGGTCTATCGGCGCGATGATGCACCAGTTTGCAATGGCATTCATGCCCATCATGCTTGGCAATTGACGGAGGGAAGGGATGGGGCCAGCCAAAAAATCCCAGAAACTGAAACGTCTTGTGGCCGTGCAACGTCATATGGAAAAGATGGCTGAGCTTGATCTGGCCGAGACATCCCGCCAGCGTCAGGAAATTTCTGCCGGTCTTGACCGGGTGATTGATGCTCTGGGTTCCATGGACCCGGTACATCGGTTGTTTTCACAATCCTATGCCGAACGATTCTCACGCCTGACCAGCGATGATAACCGTATGGCAGACGTACAGCGCGTGCAGGAAAATCTTGTTTTGCGCCAGCGCACCAAGGCCGAGCGGCTGGAAGAAAAAATGCTGGAAGCCCGCGATCATGAAGATCGTGAGGCCGAGGACAACACGCTTCAGGACTTGATCGACCTGACATTCGCCACGCCAGCCTCCAGCAAGGTTCACGAGTGATAATCAATCCAGTGCAGTGAGCTTGGTGTTTGTTTCGAAAACTGCGCAAATCGGTTTTGGCAATCGCAGACGAAAAAAGAGTGCCCGCCAGGTTTGAACAAACCTGATGGAGTGCGGCACCAGTTTGATTTTCAGAGGACGAATACGGTGGCAATTTCTCCTTCAAGTGACCTCGTTATGGATGTTGTGCGGGCGGCGGATCCATCCACTCTGGCCGAGGCTCAGCAAAAACTTCAAAGTGCCAAGGCCAGTCTTCAGGCAACCCGCCTGAAGGATAAGAATGCTGGCTTTGAAGTGGCAATGAACACGATGAACAGTGCCGCAGCCAATGCAGGCCTTGCCAATCGTGCAACAAGCGACATCAAGACCCAGGATATTCCCAAGCCGTATCGTCAGTATGAAGGTGTGATTCTGCAAAACTTCATTTCCGGCATGCTGCCCAAAGACAGTGAAGCGGTGTTTGGCAAGGGCAATGCGGGTGAGATCTGGAAAAGCATGATGGCAGAACAGATCGGCAATACCATTTCCGAGCGTGGCGGTCTGGGCATTGCCAAGCAGATGTATGCCGAAGAACTGTCCAAGATCAGAAACAAGGGTGCGCAGAATATCACCACCAGTGCTACGGACAAAAACCTGTCGCAGATGCGCCTGGATGAGATCGAGCGCAAGGCTCTGGGCTTCAATCAGACCGACAACAGCAAGGTCGGACAGGTTTATACGTCCAGCATTACCACCAGCACCTCCTGATTTGGCTGGAAAGGCCTGTCCATGGGGTGTCCTGAGAGAAGCGGGACATCAGGGAGAGACTGGCTTTCCAGCGCGGTGTGGTGGTTCTGACATACACATGCAGCCCCATTGCACGCCGAACGATCTTCTCTTTCAACACAGTATAACTCTTCGATGATGCGTGGTGGAACACACGCATTCTGCGAGGCATTCAAGGATCAGAATTTTCATGGAACACGTGTCCAACGACTACCGGATCAAGACCGTTCTCGGTCGGCTCGAAATGATTGTCGATAACGAGAATGTTCGAATCGGCCAAGACCCGGAATTTGATCTGAAGGTATCGAATGCGCACAAAAGCCGTTGTCTTTATGAGCTGACAATGTTGTTCCGGGATACGGACCCGCAGGAAATTGCCAATAATTATGTCGAGCAGATGCATGATTTGAAGAAGAAGCTGGCTTTGAACGCCCGGCGCGTTGAAGCGCATCTTCATGCCGTGCGGGCTGTTGCGGATATTTTGCGCAATGCCGTGCAGGAAGCCGATGGTGATGGCACCTATAGTCAGGAACAGTTCCTCTTCAGAGAAAATTGATGGTCAAGATTGTTATAGCGGGCGTCTGGGCTTGCATCGTTACGCTGGTTGCCGTTTATTTTTCGGTGCAGATGGCCACGGCACCTGCGGCCGTTGATGATGGCGCTGCGAAAAAGCCCGCACTGGAGCTGGTTCGCGGCGAATCCATTACCGTGCCGGTTTTTGAAAACGGTAGCGTGAAAGGTTATTTTCTGGGACGCTTTTCCTTTATGGTTCAGAAGGATAAAGCGGAAATGATGAAAATGTCGGCCACGCCCTTCATGACGGACGAGTTGTTCACGCTGTTGGTTGGCAATAAACTGATCGATATGT
>CAJYRE010000285.1 GCA_913776675.1 Rhizobiaceae bacterium | reverse complement strand
AGGCGATCATGGACCCGGATATTACGCTGGCCTATATTGCTGCCATCACCCGCAAATCCATCGATGACTATAAATCCATCGCGGGCATCGATATTTCAAACAATCCGGGTATTACCGCGACCTTGTATAACCTCGGCAATTCGGCAGGCCGTGCCAGAGCCTTGGCGCGTCGCAATGCATCCGGTTCGTTCTCGTGGCCCGAAGAAAATTATTATGGCTGGTTGATCAATGATCGGCTGAAAGAGCTGAAGGGCCTGCTGTAACGGCTTGATAGATTTGGATAGCCATCGATTGTTTCTAAAAAGGCATAAATCTTTCGAACTTGTGCCTGATTGACAGGGCCTTGCCTGCGCCTTCACTATGCATCTCAACAATGCGGGTTAGATCGTCTTTGGATGTTCTCCCTGCAGCGCGAAAAGAGAAGCATATTTTCACAGGAGGTCACTGTGGCACGGGTTGAGCATTATGGTCTGGCAATTGATCAAGAACTGTATTCGTTTCTGCTAAGCAAGGCTTTGCCCGGCACAGGCATTGATCCGGAGCATTTTTTCAAATCCCTCTCTGCGCTGATCCATGAGCTTGGCCCGAAAAACCGCGATCTTCTGGCCAAGCGTGATGATTTTCAGGCGAAGCTGGACGATTGGTATCGGCAAAATGGTGCGCCGCGTGATCTGGCCGCCTACGAAGCCTTTTTGCGCGAGATTGGTTATATTGTGCCGGAAGGTCCGGATTTTGCCGTCAACACGCAAAATGTCGATGCTGAAATTGCGACTATTGCCGGGCCACAGCTTGTTGTGCCGGTGATGAACGCCCGCTACGCGCTGAATGCCGCCAATGCCCGTTGGGGTTCGCTCTATGATGCGCTCTATGGCACCGATGCGATTTCGGAGGCTGACGGTGCCGAGAAGGGCAAGGGATACAACCCCGTGCGCGGTGCAAAGGTGATTGCCTGGGCGCGTGGTTTTCTGGATCAATCGGTACCGCTGGCGGGTGGCTCCTGGGCCGATGTGGCGGCTCTTGATTTGCATGATGGTTATCTGGATGTCACGCTCAAGAATGGTGACAAGACAGGCTTGGCTGATCCAGCCCAGTTCATTGGCTTCCGCGCCGATCAGCAGAAGATCACCTCTTATCTCTTGCGCCGCAATGGCCTGCATCTTGAAATCCGTATCGATGCCAAGGGTGCGATTGGCGCAAGCGATGCGGCCCATATCAATGACATCCAGCTCGAATCCGCGATTACCACGATTATGGATTGCGAGGATTCGGTGGCGGCCGTGGATGCGCAGGATAAGGTTCTGGCCTATTCCAACTGGCTGGGCCTGATGAAAGGCGATTTGGAAGAAGTGGTCACCAAGGGCGGTCACAGTTTCACCCGCGCTTTGAACCCTGATGTGGATTTTATGGATTCGCACGGCAAGCCGTTTACCGTACATGGTCGCTCGCTGATGCTGGTGCGCAATGTCGGGCATTTGATGACCAACCCGGCCATTCTGGACCGTGACGGATTGGAAGTGCCCGAAGGTCTGATGGATGCGATGATCACGGCTTTGATTGCCCTGCATGATATTGGTCCCAACGGTCGCTGTCAGAATTCCCGCGCAGGCTCGATGTATGTGGTGAAGCCGAAGATGCATGGGCCGGAAGAGGTGGCCTTTGCCGTGGAGATTTTCTCGAAAGTAGAGCAGGCGTTGGGCATGGCGGCCAACACCATCAAGATGGGCATTATGGATGAGGAGCGCCGCACCACGGTCAACCTCAAGGAATGCATTCGCGCCGCCAAAGATCGGGTTGTTTTCATCAATACCGGCTTCCTCGATCGCACCGGCGATGAAATCCACACCTCGATGGAAGCCGGCCCGATGATTCGCAAGGGCGATATGAAGCAGGCCGCATGGATTGCCGCCTATGAAAACTGGAATGTCGATATTGGTCTGGAATGCGGTCTTTCCGGCCATGCCCAGATTGGCAAGGGCATGTGGGCCATGCCGGACCTGATGGCCGCCATGCTGGAGCAGAAGATTGCCCATCCAAAGGCTGGTGCCAACACCGCATGGGTGCCATCTCCAACCGCCGCCACCTTGCACGCCACCCATTATCACACGGTCAATGTTGCCGGTGTTCAGAACAGCCTGAAAAGCCGGGCGCGGGCGAAATTGGCAGACATCCTCTCGGTGCCGGTGGCAACCCGCCCCAATTGGACGCCAGAAGAAATCCAGCGCGAACTGGATAACAATGCCCAAGGGATTCTTGGCTATGTGGTCCGCTGGGTTGATCAGGGCATTGGCTGCTCAAAGGTGCCAGACATCAACAATGTCGGCCTGATGGAAGACCGTGCCACGCTGCGCATTTCTGCCCAGCATATGGCCAATTGGCTGCATCATGGGGTTGTCACCCAAGAGCAGGTGGTGGAGACGCTCAAGCGCATGGCGGCTGTGGTGGATCAACAAAATGCGGGTGATGCCGCCTATCAGCCAATGGCCAAGGATTTTGACGGTTCCATCGCCTTTCAGGCAGCGCTTGATCTGGTGCTGAAGGGCCGCGAACAGCCCAATGGCTATACCGAGCCAGTGCTGCATCGTCGTCGGCTGCAAGCAAAGGGATAACCGGCGCTTGCGTCCTGGCAATCTGACACGGCCGTGCGCCATCAGTGGTGCACGGCGTTCTACTGGCTTAAATCATACACAGCCGGTCATTGAGGACAATGAAATGCGGCATGCTTCAGAACGTTTGCCACGACGGCTTTTCAGGCGGCCGAGCGTCATAGTCCTCACGTGATGTTCGAAATTGATCCGAATTTTCAACCACCCATGTCCAAAGTGGAATCATGCGGATCAATAATTCCATTCCCAATTCGGTCAGCTCGTATTCCACACGTGGCGGCATTTCCAAAAGATCATAGCGTGTAACCAGCCCGTCTCTTTCGAGCTGGCGCAGGGTGCGGGTCAGCATCCTCTGGGTAGCACCATGCATTCTTCGTCCAATATCGGCATGGCGTAGCCTGCCGTAGATGCCCAACGTATGGATAACACCCAGCGACCACCTGTTTCCGGCATGCGCCAGAACTTCGCGTCGTACCCCGTCCTCATCTTCCCGAAGACCATCACAGACAGCTTGAGAATAGCTCAGGATTTCATCTCTTGTCACTATTCTGTCCTCCAGAGCTGTTCATTGTCTCATGGAAACACTGACCGCTCTAACGCTTTGTTTTTACGTATTTCCGGGCGGAAAACCGCGACACCGTTTTCCTGGAAATGCTTTAGGATCACCCGTGTACCTTCTTACGGCCCCCTTTGAACTATGCCATTTCTCCGCCCGTATCAACGAAGAGAGTAGGAAGGATTTCCAAAATGGAATCTTCTCAAGCAGTCGAATCACAGTCGATCCTGGTCATCGGTGCCGGAGAACTTGGTATGCCGGTTCTGCGCAATCTGGCCCGCAAAGCCAAGCAGCATCAAGGCGCAACGATCAGCGTTCTGTTGCGAGCCGCGACGGTTGAATCGAGCGACCCGGTTAAACAGCGTGATGTCTCTGAAATCCGTGAGCTGGGGATTCATATCGTTACCGGCGATATTCTGACGGCTTCCATCAGCGATTTGGCAAAGATTTTTGCGCCTTTTGATACGGTGATCGGCTGTGCCGGTTTTTCGGCTGGTCGCAACACGCCAATGAAGCTTGCCAAAGCAGCACTCGAAGCCAAGCTCAAGCGATATTTTCCGTGGCAATTCGGCGTTGATTTTGACGTTATCGGGCGGGGTAGCCCTCAAGATCTGTTCGATGCGCAGATCGATGTGCGCGATCTTCTCCGTGGTCAGGATAAGACGGATTGGGTCGTGATCTCGACCGGGATGTTCACAAGCTTCCTGTTCGAGCCGATATTCAAGGTTGTCGATCTCGAAAACAACATGGTCAACGCGCTGGGGAGTTACGACACAAAAGTCACTTTGACGACTCCTGAAGATATTGGACTGTTGACTGCCGAAGTGGTGTTCGCCCGACCGCTGATCCGCAACGAGATTGTTTATCTTGCGGGAGATACGGTGACATATGGCGACGTTGCCGAAAAACTCGAAAAGGTGCTGGGTCGCCCATTTGCGAAAAAGGAATGGACCGTCGCCCAACTGATGTCGGAACTTGCACAGGATCCCGATAATCACATCATGAAATACCGGGCGGTTTTTGCGCAAGGCAAGGGTGTGGCATGGCCGAAATGCGACAGTTTCAACGAGCGAAAAGGCATCGACGTTACAACTGTGGAAGAGTGGATCAGGCAAAATCTTCGCTCTTCGTGAAAGCGAAATTGGCACACGACATCTGTCTCTTATATCATGCGGCTGATGATTTCACGTGAAACAAAAAAGCCGCCGAATGATCCATTCGGCGGCTTTTCAATGGAAAACTTTACATTCAGGATTGCTGAACGATAACCTTGGTTTCCTTGCCCGGACGCACATGGCTGTAAAGATCGATCACATCCTGATTGATCATACGGATGCAGCCCGACGAAGCGGCGGTGCCGATCGAGGCCCATTCTGGTGAACCGTGAATGCGGAACAGCGTGTCCTGACCCTTTTCGTTGAACAGATACATGGCACGCGCACCGAGCGGATTGCTGATGCTGGGGCCCATGCCGTTTTCAACGTATTTGGCCACTTCAGGCTTGCGGGCTGCCATTTCCTTTGGCGGATGCCAGGTTGGCCATTCCTGTTTCCAGGCCACATAGGCCTCGCCCTGCCATGCAAAGCCCTGTTTGCCGACGCCGATGCCGTAGCGCATGGCCTTGCCATCACCCAGAACGTAATAGAGGAAACGCTCTTTGGTGTTGACAATGATGGTGCCTGGCTTTTCGCTGGTCTGATAGGCGACAACCTGACGGCGGAACTTGGGATTGACCTTTTGGATCGGAATCGCCGGAAGCGCATAACCGGCATCCGTTACTGGACCGTA
>CAJYRE010000284.1 GCA_913776675.1 Rhizobiaceae bacterium | reverse complement strand
CCATTTTCGGAGATGGCACGGCCTTCGCGGCCACCGGTTGCAGATGCTTTCGTGGTGTAAAGAATAGGCATGACAGTCTCCTTCAGGGTTGATTGATGGAGCATTTCTGCTCTTGTGATTTTTTAATATCGCAAAATTAAATTGCGCGCAATTGTTTTTTGCACATTGCATATTTTTTCTCATTCCACGACAATAACCCTGCACAATGACAATCGTTCCATGCAGGATGTGTGAACCAAAAGAGCAGGAAAACCGATGCGCAAAGCTGACATCACGAAAAAAGATCTGGTGCTGGACAAGCAGCTCTGCTTTGCACTCTATGGTGCATCACTGGCTCTGACACGCACCTACAAGCCCCTGCTGGAACCGCTAGGCCTGACCTATCCGCAATATCTGGTGATGATGGTGCTGTGGGAAGAAGACCACCTGGCCGTCAAGGCGCTGGGCGAAAAACTGGGATTGGACAGCGGCACGCTCTCTCCCCTGCTCAAGCGGCTGGAGCAGGCCGACTTTGTCAAGCGTCAGCGCGATTCGAAAGATGAGCGGCAGGTCACCGTTTCACTCACGCCAAAGGGGCGCGCACTTCAGGATGAGGCGGTGAACGTGATGAGCGCGATTGGCAGCGCCATAGGATGCAGCTTGGAAGAGGTGGCCGCGCTGCGCCAACAGTTGCAAGCCTTGCGCGGCAGACTGAATGCTGCCGCGCAAGATTGATTGGACTTACTGCAACACCACAATCCGTGCCTTTTCCGGCACGCGATCATAAAGATCGATGATGTCCTGGTTCATCAAACGCACACAGCCCGATGACATGGCTTTACCGATGGAATTCCACTCCGGCGAGCCATGCAGGCGATAGAGCGTATCCTTGCCATTCTGGAAAATATACAGGGCGCGCGCGCCCAGCGGGTTCATCAGGCCCGGCCCCATGCCACCATTGGCGGCGGAATATTTGGCCAGTTGCGGCTGACGCGCCACCATTTCATCCGGCGGCGTCCATTTGGGCCATTTCTGACGCCATTGAATGACACCTTCGCCTTGCCAGGCAAAGCCCTCGCGGCCAATGCCCACGCCATAGCGCATGGCTGTGCCGCCCGGCTCGATCAGGTACAAAAAGCGGTTGGGCGTATCCACCACAATCGTGCCAACAGGATAGCCGGCTGGAGCCACGACACGCTGACGATAATAGCGCGGCGGAACCTGCCGGTAAGGAATAGCCGGGATAACAAAACCACCATCGGCCATTTCACCATACATGGCATCCAGTTCGGCAGCCGATGGAGCCATAGGCCCTGCCCCGGCTCCGAAACCGCGCCCGGAAGGCGGGGTCATCGTATCGCCCAGTGTCGGCTGCGCATACAGCGGCGGACGATAGGGAGACATACAGCCGGAAAGAAGAATGGCGGCCCCAAGGCCGGAAAGCGACAACAAGCCGCGACGGGAAAGTTCAGATCGGTTCATAAATACAATGGTATCCTGCTGATCGGACGAAAGCATATCCTGCTTTCATCATTACCAGAACTAGACAGTTTGAGTCCGCCTAGTGCATTTTGGCAACGCATGGAGCCTCTGTGCCAATCCGGGCCAAAAACTGTTCACGTTTACGCCATCATAAAGACCACATAGAAAAAGCACGATACTGCGGTGTTACAACACCACAATTTCGGCCTTGGTGGACACCCGATCGTAAAGATCAATCACATCCTGATTGAACATGCGCACACAGCCGGACGACACCGCCTTGCCAACCGATTGCCAATCCGGTGTGCCATGCACACGATAAAGCGTGTCCTTGCCGTTTTGGAAAATATACATGGCGCGCGCGCCCAGCGGATTGCGCAGGCCCGGCTCCAATCCACCTTCGCGGGCTGAAAAGGCTCGCAAATCCGGCTGGCGGGAGACCATATCATCGCTCGGGGTCCAGCGCGGCCACGCCTTTTTGAACTGGATAACGCCGCGCCCCTTCCACGCAAACCCTTGCTTGCCAAGGCCCACACCATAGCGAATGGCCTTGCCGCCTCGCTCCACCAGATAGAGATAATGCGCCTGCGTATCGACCACGATGGTGCCGGGGCGCTCCGTGGTGGGATAATCCACTTCCTGCCGCAGAAAACGGTGATTGACCCGATCCAGCGGAATGGCGTTCAGCGTATGGCCATCATCGCGCATCTGGCCATACATCATCTTTTGCGCAGGCGTAGCAAAGGGCGAAGCAGAAGGTTCTGCGGGCTGCACACCATAGGGCTTGGGGGTGAACTGATCCACAATCTGATCCCACACCCCACCCGCAGAACCCGGCTGCTGAGGAGCTGGGGTCTGATAATGCACGGCGGAATGCCAGGGCGTGGCAACATCGGGCACAGGCTGCGAATTAAACGCCAAAGCCGAAGACGGCGCGGCAGGTGCAGGCGCAGGCCTATCCCACACAGGCGCAGTTTGCTGCACAAACACATCCGGGTTGGTCAATTGTGTATCGGTGACAAACAGGCAACCGCCCAACAGGGAAAGACACACGCCCGCCACGGCCAGCGACAAGGGGCGGACAAGGGCGGAGATTCCGCAAAAGCGTGTTTTCAACAACATCAGGCAACCCGGACTCGTTCAGATCTGCCGATAAAATGGCAAGCGCGGCTGGCGCGAGGCTGGAGGCATTTTTTCTGATCAGACACACGCTCAGCGCGTTGCGTAGGATGACACTGGCAGAGGCGCTGGCTGTCGGCCATAGGTCTGCTGAAACTGGGTTTGATAAAGATTGCCAAGACCGGGTTGCCGCTGTGGCAAAGGCCGCTCCATTTCCGGCCGATCCCAGACGGGCGCGGTCTGCTGCACAAACACATCCGGGTTGGTCAATTGCGTATCGGTGACAAACAGGCAGCCCCCCAGCACAGACAGCGACAGCCCTGCCAGCAGCAGCAAGGCCGGGCGAATGGCAACGGACATGCAGTGGCGGACTGTTTTCAGCGGCATGGCGCAACCCCAAATGATTTCGACACCTGACACAATGGCAAGCCCGGCTGGTGTGAAGCTGGTGGGCCTTCATGTCCCTGCCAAACTTGCAGCCTATCATCGGTTTCGCGCCAAAGAACGCCAATGGCGCGAAGCCCGGTTCACGCATCATCAGGAGAGTGATCGAATGGTCCTGCAACATTATCGCTACATTCCCGGCACCATCATCATCATCGGCAAGCAACCGGATGGGGATTCAGTCCGCTTCAAACCACAGGATGAGAGCCTGCTGGCTGATATTTATCGCGCCCATCTTTTGCGTCCATCCAGAGATGGCAGCCATCAACTGCGGCTGGAAGGCATTGATACGCCGGAAACCCATTATGAATCCAAGGCCCAGCCCCGGGGTGCCATGGCGCGGGATTATCTTTTGCGCGATCTGTTGGGTTTTGAAAGCGTCAGCCTGTCGGGTGAAACAGTCACCGATGCCGAACCACAAACCATTGAAGCTGGCATTCTGACAGCATCCGCTGATGTCCACGGACGGCCGATTTCCTACCTCACGCTGGAGGGCAACCCGTTTGGCCAGAACCAGACAGGAGCCATCAGCCAGGCCACGCTGGAGGCCAGCGTCAACTACCGGCTGATCACCACAGGCATGGCCTATCCCATGCTTTACAGCTCTGCCCCCGTGGAGCAGCGCCAGAGTCTTTCCGCAGCCGCCAAGACGGCCAGAGACCGCAACATCGGCGTGTGGGCCGTGGATAAAACCGCCCGCTTTGCGCTGACCGCTCTTTCCGACGTGGGCTGGCCCACCAAACAAGCTCCCGGCGAACCGGATGCCAGCGGCGAAGGCGATACCCAATTGATTTTCCCCAAACTGTTTCGCCGTGCCTGTGATTTTCTCAAATCCGGCC
>CAJYRE010000283.1 GCA_913776675.1 Rhizobiaceae bacterium | reverse complement strand
TCAATGCCGGGCCGCAGTGGAATTTCTATATTTTTGCCGGCATCGCCTTGCTGGCGGCCATCGCAACCCTTCTCATCCCATCCGGCAAAGCCGCAAGCGCTTGAGACAGCAGCCACATGAAAACGGGTGGGCCATTCTGCCCACCCGTTTCCACTTTTCTCAGGTCAATGCTTTAGGCCGCCATCCAGCGATCCCGTCCTGCTGCGAGTGGCTTTTCTGTTTTGAAGTGTTCCAGCTTGCGGGCAATCTCGGCCATGTCGGCAAGCATGGTGTTGGAGGCGGCAGCGGTTTCTTCCACCATGGCGGCGTTCTGCTGGGTGACTTGATCCACCTGCCCGATAACGCTGTCGATTTCGCGGATCGACGCTTCCTGATCGCTTGCCGAACGCTCGATGGTGCTGACGGAATCGCCGACTTTGCTGATATGCGACGAGATACGCTCCAGCGCACCGCCCGTTTGATTGACCAGCGTGACGCCGTTTTCAACAAGCTGGTTTGATGTGGTAATCAGGCCGCGAATTTCGCGCGCCGCCGATGCCGAGCGCTGGGCAAGCTCACGCACCTCTTGTGCAACAACGGCAAAGCCTTTGCCTGCTTCGCCAGCGCGGGCGGCCTCCACACCGGCATTCAGCGCCAGCAGGTTGGTTTGGAACGCAATTTCATCGATCACGGTGATGATCTTGGCAATTTCGCTGGATGAGCGATCAATGGCTTGCATGGCGGCAATGGCCTTTTCGACAATGGCATGGCCCTCGCCGCTATCGGTCGTGGCCAGATCAATCGTCTGTTTGGCAGCGCGCGCTGCTGTTGCGGTTTGTGCAACCGTATTGACAATCTGCGTCAAGGCACCGGATGCTTCTTCAACACTTGCGGCCTGACGTTCTGTGCGGTTTGCCAGATCCGTTGCTGCCGATCCAATTTCCCGACAGCTATGCAGAATGGAGGCCGAGGCCGAGGAGACCTCGCTGACCAGACTGCGCAACTGCTGCGTGGCTCGATTGAAGTTTTGCCGCAAGCTTTCGGATTTGGCCGAAAATTCCTGCTCGATCTCAAAGGTCAGGTCGCCCTGCGCCAGCGTTGTCAGGCCCTTGGCCAGTTGCGTGATGGAAAACTGATCTTCTGCCGCTTCGCGTGCGCTTTGGGCCTGGCGCTGCTTTTCCAGCTCGCGCAGGCGCACCATTTCATCAATGTCCTGCCACACGAAAATCAAAAGCGTCTCATCCGGGCGTACCCAGCGCATCAGCGTGACTCTCACGAAAAAGTGGCTGCCATCGGTGCGCTTGACCTCCCACTCAAACCGGCAGTGCCCATCCTTCATGGCTGTCTGGATATACTGTTGTGCCAGTGTGTCAGACCGCTCAGTGCCAAATTGTAATTCCGGCGAAAAATCTGCAGGCGACAGCCCCATCAGCGTCTCGGCAGGTTGGCGCATAATCTTGCTGAAAGCATCGTTAAACGCGGCAACCCGGCCTTCCCGAATAACACAATAGGCATCCGGCGAACTTTCAAACACAAAAGCAGAGAGTTCACGACGAAAATCATCTTTTGGACGACCGAAAAATAACATGAACATGTCTCCCGTTTATGTACGGGACGAATATTAATTTTCATTGTTTAAGTTTAGCTTAAAAAGCAAAAATTTTTGATTTGGCTGCCAATGCTGTTAAACGATAATATATTTATCGAAATATTTGCTATATTAAAGTATCCATTTAAAAAATAATCATATTAGAGGCGACTAAGATAATAATCATTCAATAATAGATAGAAATTAAATGTCGTGACGCCGAACATTGCGCAGTATTTTGTGCAACGTCGCCAAAAAAGCAAATTGCTCATCTTCGCTAATACCACTGAGCATGCGTTGCAGATCAGCATACATCAGCGGCCAGACATCTTCGAAAACCGCCCGTCCTTGTGCGGTGATGGCCACATCGCGCACCCGCATATCATCCGGGCGTGGTGTGCGCAGAATCAGCCCCTGTTCTTCCAGAGCATCCACCGTGCGGCTCATGGTGGATTGCTCGGTGACGGCCAGAACCGAAAGCTCATTGATGGTCAGCGAGCCGGAAACATGCAAAACAGCCAGCGCCCGCATTTTGATGGTGCTCATGTCGCGCACTTTAAGGTCTTCCGCCAGATTGGCATTCCAGCGGGCCATAATGCGGTTCATGACATAGGGCGCAAAATTGTTCAGCCCGATCTCGCCCAGGCCGGGAATGCGTCCATTGCTTGCCTCGGGCTTTCCGATCGGTTCATCGGAAACATCCTTGTCCATCGCACATGTCCTTTACGTCAAACTCCTGCCCAGCAAAAAGCCGGAGCCACCTGCCAGCCCCGGCCCCGGATGGGTTGAGGCCCCGATATGGTAAAGATTGGGAATACAGGTTGTGTGATTAACGCTGGTTTTAAACGGACGCCAGAGAAAAAACTGATCCAGACCACAAAAACCGCCATAGGGATCGCCCCCGACGAGATTGACGTTCATGGCCGCCAGATCGGCGGGTGAATAGGTGCGGCGCATCAGCACAATGTCATCAAAATTGTCGATATGATGCCGCAGCATGGCTTCCACGCGGTCGGCAAAGGCTTCACGCAGGGTTTCGGTCCACATCCCATCGGCCGGGCATGGCAGCAGGCCCGCCGCATCGCCTTTGATGTGCCGGGGCGTGTCGGGCAATTGCAGCCACAAAATGGATGCGCCTTGCGGGGCACGGCTTGGGTCCAGCGCCACAGGCTGCCCCACGCAGACGGTGGGTTCGGCCGGACGCAACCCGCGCTCGGCCTCGTTTGCCGAGCGCGAAACGCCATCCAGCCCTGATGTCAGATGCAAGAGCGCAACCTGTGACAGTTCTGCGCCATGCCGCCAGCGTGGCGGGGCCTTCAGCGCATAGTGGATTTGCATATTGCCCTTGCCGTAGCGGTAGGTGGAAAGCCCTTCCGATATGTCCTGCGGCAGGATGGCCGTTTTCAACAGCCGTCCGTAAAGCTGGTGCGGTGTCACCGAGGCAATCACGCCCCGCGCTGCCGAAAGCCGCTGGCCCGATGCCAATGTCACGCCGGTTGCCCGTCCCTTGCCGTCCAGCTCCAGCCGCTCAACATCCGCATTGCGGATGATTTCGCCGCCCTGATCCGCAATCAGCCGCTCAAAGGCCCGCAGCAGATTGATTGCCCCGCCCTCAACAATGGGGCAGCCCGCCGCCTCGATGGCAAAGCCAATGACCCGGACCATTTCTGCCGAATAGGCGCTTTCGGGGCCAAGCCCGCAATGCAGGGTCCAGGGCGCAAAAAGGGCGCGGACCTCTTCCGACTGATAGGTGGCTTCCAGATAGTTGCGGGCCGGTGCCAGTGCTTGACCAAAAAAGGCCAGCAGGCCGCGCAATCCCTTTTTCCATGCTTCCTGCGCCAGCAGTTTTGCGGTTGCCGTGGACCACAAATGGCCGCCAAGCAGGCCGAAAACAAAGCCGGCATTGCCGGCAAACCGGCCCATTTCCCGATCAAAAGCTGCGCCATCGCCTGCGGCGAGTTGATCAAACCGGGCAATGTTGCGTTTGCGATCCATGGCCAGAATTGCATGGCTGCCATCGGTGCGCAAAACCCCGGTGGGCAGGGCCGCATGGCAAAATGTCAGCCCGCGGGCCTCCAGATCCTTGCCAAGTGCTGCAAAGGCGGGCGACGTGAGAAACAGCACCATGGTGGTGGCCATGACATCGTGCTGGAAGCCGGGAAGCGTGATCTCTTCGGTGCGCAAGCAGCCGCC
>CAJYRE010000282.1 GCA_913776675.1 Rhizobiaceae bacterium | reverse complement strand
TGGCTGCCATTGGATTGACGCGGGCCAGTCTGGGGGTTCAGGACTTCCACCCAGAGGTGCAGAAGGCTATTAATCACATTCAGACCTTTGAGCAGACAAAATCGGTGATCGATGCCGTGCGTGCCCGTGGCGTGGCCTCGGTCAATTGTGACATTCTTTATGGTTTGCCGTACCAAACCGTGGAAACGCTGGAGAAGACGGTCACCGATATTGTCTCCCTTGCACCCGACCGCATTGCCCTGTTTGGGTATGCGCACGTTCCATGGATGAAAAAGCACCAGACGATGATTCCGGAAGAGGCATTGCCGGATATTCAGCAACGGTTTGAGCAAATGTCGCATGCTGCGCAGATGCTTTGCGCGGCTGGTTATCAGGCAATTGGTATTGATCATTTTGCGCTTCCCGCAGATTCGATGGCGGTCGCCTCAAGGGAAGGGCGCTTGCGGCGGAATTTTCAGGGCTATACCACCGATGCTGCCGATGCCTTGATTGGGCTGGGGGCCTCATCCATCAGTCAATTGCCGCAGGGTTATGTGCAAAACATGACAGCCACGGGGGAATATCAGCGGATGGTGACGCAAAATGGTCTGGCCGCCGTGCGCGGTATTGCGCTCTCATCCGATGATCGCGCCCGCGCATATGTTATTGAGCAGATCATGTGTTCTTTTGGCTTTTCCTTTTCTGCTTTGCGCACCGCATTTCCGCAGGATGCAGAGTTGATTATAACGGAGGCCAAGGTGTTTGCCGCGACGGATCGGGATGGTTTATGCCGGATTGAGGATAACTTTTTTTCTCTGACGGCACTGGGGCGCATCTTTGCTCGCAGTGTCGCTTCGGTGTTTGATTGTTACCTTTCCAAAGGCAAAGCGCGTCACTCAATTGCAGTTTAAGCACGATTCATAGAAATTTTGCTGCTGACGCTTGAAACAGGCCATTGGCTTTTGTTTGAGTTTTGCCTATGTGGAACGCTGAATTTGATTTTGTGAAGGATAAATGGCGTGACCGCTACATTCGATAAAGTTGCCGACATCATTGCTGAAACCAGCGAAATCGACCGGGAAACCATTACGCCTGAGAGCCACACCATTGATGACCTCGGCATTGACAGCCTTGATTTCCTCGACATCGTGTTTGCGATCGATAAGGAATTCGGCATCAAGATCCCGCTGGAGCAGTGGACTCAGGAGGTCAACGAAGGCAAGGTGACCACGGAAGAATATTTCGTGCTCAAGAACCTCTGTGCCAAGATTGATGAGCTGAAGGCCGCCAAGGCCTGATTGATCAAGTCTTGAGTTTTGCCACAGACGTGAAGGATTGCTGATGCTGCTGGAATATTTCCAGATGGTCGATAAGGTCGAGTCGGTTGATCTGAATGGCCTGACCCTGAAGGCGCGTTCGGTGGTGCCGGAAAAGAGCCCTGTTTTTGAGGGGCATTTTCCGGGCATGCCGTTGGTGCCGGGTGTTCTGCTGATCGAAACCATGGCGCAGACATCGGGGCTTCTGGTTCTGGCTGTCACAAAATTTGCGGCCATGCCGTTTCTGATGTCTGTGGACGGTGCCAAGATGCGCAGCTTTGTCGAGCCCAATGCGGTGCTGGATATTGAGGCGCATCTGGAACACGAGGGATCAGGCTTTGCCGTCACCAAGGCAAAGATAACCTGTGCAGGCAAAAAAGTGGCGGACTGTCAGTTGAAGCTGCGCACCATGTCATTTTCAGAGATTCCTCTGGGCGATATTGTGCGCAAACGCGCCGAAGACATCGGTTTGTTGGCTGCTATTGAGGCTGCAAGTTAAGTGAATTTTTCGGTGATTCGTCAATAAGGCCGCCGCTTTTGCGTGCGGCCTTATTGCGTAAACCGATCTGTCAGAGTACGGCAGTCCTGCTTTTGTGGACCCTGTTGCATGATTTCCAATGAAACCATACATCAGATCCAAAGCATGACGGCATCTTCTGTGCGTTTGATAAAGCACATGATGCTGGAGAGCTTTGCTTGTGTCCCTATGCAGGCTATTGAGTGTGCAGTGCTGCCGGATGCAGGGGCACAGCGTTGCTGAAGAGGTAAGATATGCAAAAGACGCCCAAGGATGTGGTCATTACCGGCATTGGCATTGTCAGTTGCTATGGAACTGGCAAGGAGCCGCATATCGCGCTTCTGTCTGGCGCAGAGGCACCGCTGCCGCCGATTGAGGCGGATAAATACAAGCCCTATCCTGTGCATCCCATGCCATCCATTGACTGGTCCTCGCAGATCACCAAGCGTGGCGATCAGCGCCAGATGGAAAACTGGCAACGATTGGGCGTGTATGCTGCCGGTCTGGTACTGGATGATGCCGGCTTGAAGGATAATCTCGAAGCCTGTTCGACCATGGATATGATTGTGGCAGCCGGTGGCGGTGAGCGTGACATCAATGTCGATACGCTGATCGTCAATGAAGGTCTGAAGCGCAATGATCGTGATCGACTGGTCAATGAAAAATTGACCACAGAGCTGAGGCCCACTCTGTTTCTGGCCCAGCTTTCCAATTTGATGGCGGGCAATATTTCGATTGTGCATAAGGTCACGGGCTCGTCGCGCACCTTTATGGGTGAAGAAGCTGCCGGTATTTCTGCCATTGAAACAGCGTTTTGCCGGATTCGTGCCGGTCAATCGAGCCATTCTCTGGTGGGGAGTGCCTTCGTGGCTGACCGTGACGACATTTTTCTGTTGGTCGAAGGCATTCAGGCCCATGCAACGGGAAGCTGGAAACCGCTGTGGCAACGCAACAGCGATCATGGCGGCGGTATGATTCTCGGCACGGTTGGCGCGTTTCTGATGCTCGAATCGCGGGAGCATGCTGAAGCGCGTGGTGCGCATATCTATGCAACAATTGATGCGATTGAAGGTGATCGCGGCCGCCGTGAGGATGGCGGGCTGGAAAAACGACTGACCCGGATGACCGAGTCTGTTGGCAAGGATGTTGGCCCCGGCGCACTGGTTCTCTCGGGGGCCAGCGGTATGCATGATATTTCACAGCGCGAAAAAACTGTGCTGGAGACGGCTTTTCCAGATGCGGCCGTGCGCGGTTTTGGCGGTTTGACAGGCCATGCGCTGGAAGCCCAGTTCCCATTGGGTCTGGCCTTGGCGGCCTTGGCTCTGGACACCGGAGCGACTGTTCCCGTATTTGATGCCTCTGGCGAGGCTGCGATGAGCAAGCCTGCCCGTGAAGCGATTGTCACAACAGTTGGTTATGTGCGTGGCGAAGGCATGGCACATCTGTCGGCTGAAGCGTGAGGAGTTGAGAAACATGACGGATTCGCGTTTCAAGGACCATTTGGGTCGTCCGATTGTGGCCGTGACAGGCATGGGCGTGATCACATCTCTGGGGCAGGGGCTAACCGATAACTGGGCCAAGCTGACAGGCGGT
>CAJYRE010000281.1 GCA_913776675.1 Rhizobiaceae bacterium | reverse complement strand
ATCCAATTGCCAGGACGTTTCAACGAAGGTTCCAGCGCCTCCTTGTCCCGTGTCGATCTCGGGCGCAATCATCTGCGCCTGCGCGAATGGTTGCCTGCCGGATGCCAAAATCGAGCTTACCAGTGATGGTTTTTTCATGGTGTCTCTTCTCCCGTCGGCCCATGCCCGTCAGGGCGCGCCTGATCATGTGTGTATCGTTCTATGTAAATCATTATACAAAATTGATTGCCGTGCAAGAGCATTTTGCATATAGTGACATCCGTAAAACTTGGCGGATAATATTTATATGAAAAAACAGCGACTTAATATCTCCGCAGATCGTATTACGATCCGCCATGTCGCCGAACATGCGGGGGTCTCTGTGGCCGCCGTATCAAAGGTTCTTCGGAATGCCTACGGGGTCTCGGAAGCGCTGCGGAAGAAGGTAGAACATTCCATAGACCTTTTGAAATACAGGCCCTCCACCGCAGCGCGGGCCATGCGTGGTCGCACCTACACAGTCGGCATTCTCGTGAGGGAACTCACCAATCCGTTCGTCCCTGTTCTGTTAGAAGGGATCGATGCGGGGCTGGAGAAGGCCAACTACAAGGCGATGGTTGGCGTCGGTCGCGCCGCCATGAAAATCGAGACATCGATGATCGAATCGATGATCGACACCCGGATGGATGGACTGATCCTGATCGCTCCGCAGATCTCAGGTGCTGTCATCGCAGAATATGCCCAGCAGATCCCCATTGTTGTTATCGCCCATCATGAGCCACAGGCCCAGCTCTACGACACCGTCAATTCTGACGATTTCCGCGGAGCGGAGATGGCTGTCGAGGCGCTGAAGGCTGCTGGCCACGACGACATCGCTATGCTGAGCTACAATGGCAGTCAAAACCTCTCCTCTGTCGTATCTGTTCCCAGAGAAGCGGGTTACAGAAGCGCGATGCAGCGGCTCGGCCTTGGTGACCGGACGCGTATTCTCAGACTGTCCCATCAGGCAGGGAACCGAACGCAAGAATTGCGCGATATGCTTGCTCAAGAGAGCAGACCACGGGCAATCTTCGCATGGTCAGATCTGGATGCTTTGCCGCTTATGGCAGTGTGCCATGAAAAAGGTATCAACGTACCGGGCGAGCTCGCCATTATCGGCTATGACGATTGTGAAACCGCAAGCCTTCCCTTTGTTGGACTGTCGAGCCTCAACCAGCACCCACAGTCGCAGGGACTTCAAGCAAGCGAGCTGTTGCTTAGCCGGATCGAAGGACGAGAAGAAGCGCGGCACGTTCTCGTTCCACCAACTGTCGTACTCCGCCGTAGTGTTTGATCAAGGAAGTGGCCTTATCCTTAAAATTGAAGATAGAAGACTTGTTCAGGCGGTCAGCTTAAGAGATATTCTCTCGAACTGAATGGTGGAAAATATTAGTCCGCTTCAAAAACGGACCAATATATAATAATCTCAATTTGCAGGATAATCCTTTCGCAAATCGATTGAAGTAAAAACTCATAATGCTGAGACTTTTTTCTTTCGTGGCTTCAGTCTCATTGCTGGCTTTTCAACAAAAAACCAAGATAGTACACCAAGAAGCAGAATGATCGGCGCTGCAATAAGGAAATTTGTCCAATGATTGTTTGCAACATTGATCTCGTTGCAAATAATTTGTTGGACTAAAAATCCGTAAAGATATGTGCCATAAGAGAAATCACCGAAACGACCAATTGAGGAAAACCAAGCTGGGCTGGCATGTCCTAATGAGAGGGTCGCATAAGGAACAAGAACTAATGAAACCATCTCTGCACTTGGCCAGTCTGTGATCAAAAGCGGGAGAAGTATCACCAGAAGAAGCGTCATCTGCAGATTCAAAATGGCGCGTGGGACCCATATTCTATAAACCATTCCCCATATGAAATATGGGGCCATTTCTAAGGCGTTTATGATATTGCTGCCATAAAGGACGACTGGAGTCGCGGGCACAGCAATACGACAAAACCATACTGAAGCGATAGATGTTGCCAACGCAATGATCCAGATCGATGATCTGGCTAGTGGTAGGATCAGTATCAACGGCGTGAGAAGATACATTGAAAATTCGACTGGCAGAGTCCAAAGCGATCCATTAACGGCGTTGCGATAGAAATTAGTTTCAAAAACTCCTGGCAAACTATAATTTGGATAAAGAATTGCATTCTGAAGATAGCGCCAGGAAGCAGAATTGCTGAAATACGCACCCAAATTTTGGGTCGTTAAAATTGGCCCAACCAAGAGTACAGTTAGCAAGCAAAGAACGATTAAGCCGGGAAATATACGCAGTGCCCTTCGTTGCATGTAGCGTCCAAAGTGACCATCGCGCTGCCAGCTTTCCGAAATAAGATAACCGCTTATAACAAAAAACACTTTTACGGCTAAAGTCGAAACCGGGCTACCCAAATAGCCCGGTCCTTCGCCGCCCGTCAGTGGAAATGAGTGGCCGAAAACCACCAAAAGTGCTGCGATCAAGCGAATGGCTGCAAAATTATCTTCGCTTTCGGAATTTACGATCATTTCTTGCGTCCGCGGAAAATTGCAGTGCGACGCCACGAGCTGGAATTACGCAGCCGAGCCAAAAGCGAAATCAATTGGACATCAGACATCTTGAAACAATCTGCGATTGTAGGGTCTTTTCTGCCTTTGAGAATTTTGGGCAAGCGGTTGATCACCGACCAGCGCCAAGATCTCGAGGTCAAAATCTCGATCACTTCAAGGAGATAAGATGTGCCTTCCTCTTCCATCGCGTTACTGCTAACGGCGCGAGCTGCATGCAGGGCACGCAATGTGCGAAGCTGCTTTGAGCTGCCAGCTGGAAGCAAAATCGGCATAGTATCGATTTTCCGATGAATAGTTGCGTAGTTCGCATCCCATTCGGTTTGATCATGCACAGTTCTTGAGGACTCGGCGGAAGACTTCCACCAGTGATAGATTGCTGTTATTTCTTGCGCGGAATGAACACCCACTGTGAGCGCACAACGCAGCAAATAGTCCCAATCCTCTGTTGTTGTCAGCGTTTCGTCAAAACGAATGTTAAGGTCGTGAAATACGCCGCGTGGAAACGCGATGGCTATGGGGGGCGTTTCATTTGTAATCAGGTGCTGGAGAAGATCGAACTGGGCTGGATAAGGTTTTAGCTCCCCAATGGCCCGAACGGCTGGTTTACCTTGCACTTCTACCACGTCCACATTCTGCAGCGCTGCAATTGTGCGCAAGACACGACCAGGCTTTTCCTCTGCGAGTTGACGGAAAGTCGAAACCCAGTGCGCCAAGGGTACATCGTCATCGTCTAGAATGCTGATATATTCACCCGTCGCCTCTTCGAAGCCACGGTTCAGTGGACGGGTGCGATTGCCATCATCCACACGAACCAATCGTGTCTGCTTGCGTAACCATTCAGGGCTATCATCAAGCAACCGCTCTACGGAGAGTTGCTGTTCGTGAGACAACTTGTGCCCTATGACCAATAGTTCAAAATCTCGGTCCTTTTGTCCGGCCAAGGCTGTCAGCGCCTCAATCATCGTGTATGGACGCTTGCCTTGAGTCCGCATAACGATTGATAGAAAAGGTCGCTTGGGCTTGCGTTCAGCGTCATCAATATAACGATGGATCTGAGATTGCGGTCCGGCCATAACGAGACAGACGAACTGGTTCACCGTGCTGTAATCATCGACCCCTTCGCGCAGTCTGGTCAAGAACTCAGACAGGACTGAACCCGAAGCGAATAGAGGATGGGTATCCGGGAAATGTTGATCACTTTTAACAATCGAAACATTGTTGCTGTCAACAAGCTGTAATCCGGCGGCTTCGAATGTGCGTCGCATTGATTGCTCAGAAAAGAGCCGTACATGGGTATGATCGAGCAACCCATCGCGTGTATAGTCCCAACGCCCAAAGGCAAGTTTGAAACCTACATCACGATGCCCGTTGTTTGGTACGCTGATAACCGCTGGCACATTGCCAGGTCCAATGATCGTGCGTATGGCGCGAAGCACTTCGTCACCGTTGGTCAGATGCTCCAGTGTATCCAACATCGTGAGTGATAGAACACGGCGGCCAGCTATGATCGCCTGCAAAGCAGACAGCGTTTGCTCATAAGTCTCGAATAGAAGTTGATGAGCTTCAAAGCCCCGTTCACGCAGCGAGGCTGGACCAGCTTCGCTACCATCGACGCCAACATAAATTTTGCCCAACTTGTCGCGGATTACTTCAGCCATGCGTCCGAAACCGCAGCCCAGATCCAGGTGGATACCTTCTGGCTGAGTCACATCTTGATAACGAGCCAAAAGCGCGAGGCAATGACCATACACATTATCTGGTTGAAACGCGTTATCATAAAGTTCGTCAGGATTCAGCATTATAGCGCATACCTATGCTTTGTGTAAAAGTGCCCCTCGAACTCACCGATCTTGTGGGCGGCGTCACGGGGTTGGGGGAGTGTCCCAGCGGCTTTCTTGTCATCATAGTTTTTGATTGCGGCCTGCTCGTCCGGCCCTGCGTGCCGAAAACTCCAACTGATCTTGTCGACCAAGTCGGGCCGGGACCATTTATGCGCCATCATCAATGCAGCTTCGGCTGAGAAACGACGTTCCGCACTTGAGGGTTGCCATGCACCATCACGGGCTACACGCTTATCATGGAATACCACTGCATTTGCTGCAAAGATAACCTTGTAGCCAGCCTCACGGACACGCCAAGAATAATCAACGTCGTCACAATATAAGAAAAAGCTGTCAGCATCGAAGCCATCAATCTGGCGAAACAGTGCTAATGGCGTCAATGCGCAGGCTGTTGTGGCCCAGCCTGTTTCTCCCGTGACAGGATCGAAGTCTTTGGGGTGCTCAATTGGTAGTTGCTTGGCTTCGACCATTCCCGTCACAGGGTTATGAAAAGGCAGTAAGAAGTCTTGCAACAGGCGGGGTGATACCACGACATCAGGGTTCAGAATCAACAGGTAGTCTGTGGAGGCCTCTTCGGCCAAGGCATTGTGCCCTCGCGCAGAGCCAAGATTCGCATTAAAAAAAGTGTACCCAAGGTCGAAAGCCCAAGAAAACTCGTCCCTTAGCTTCGCCAGACTTGTTTCTGACAAGCAGCGACTAGGCGAAGTATCCCCATAACTAACCCGAACACGGGAAACCTGGCCGCCGCTAATCGCCAAATCGGCTGCGCGAGCGAGAGACTCGAGGGCGCGTCGCACTGAGTCCTCATCCATATTATAGAGAATTGATTGGACTTGAATTGAGACACTTTCCGTTGCGGGATTGGGAAGGCTGTTAGCCATGGAAAATGATTCCTTTGGATAGAGTCATACATGTCCGCGGGCGACAAGCCAATTGCCGACGCGTTGGGCCCCAATTGAAAAGGGGATGAAGGACGTTATCCCGGTAATAGAAGTTAATTCGGTCGTATCGGCGACCGCAGTACGAACGTCGCCATCGCGAAACTTGCCGCAAATTTCGGGACTAGGAGCTCCATGCATAGCGGCAATGACCTTTGCAGCCTCTAGGATCGTGATCTCTTGGCCGGTACCGACATCGAAAAGATGGTCATCGCGGCTGTCGGAATTCAGTATTGCAGCAAAGGCACGCACCACATCCTCGACATGGATAAAATCTCGACCGATTAATCCATCTTCATACACCGGGATCTTCTCACCCGCTCGGGCAAGCTTATGAAAAACATTGATGATACCCGTGTATGGATTGAACGGCGATTGTCCCTCGCCATAAACATTTTGTAGCCGCAGCACAGAAAGGGGCACACCAAACGCACCACACCAAGACATTAAAATATGTTCCTGTGCCAGCTTCGTGCTACCATAAATGCTGGTGGGTTTTGGAAAAACCTCTGCCGCACGATGAGGCAAAGCTATAGATGATCCTCCGTCTGGTCCATCCGGAACCCAACGACCTGCCGACAGGGTTTCATGAGTACGGGGGGCAGGATAGAAGTCACGACCAGAGCGACTATCTCGCCATTTGCCCTCACCATATACCGCACGGGTGGAGGCTAAAATTATACGCTCGGGTCGAATTTGGGCTCGTGCCAGCGCATCCAACATCTCTGTTGTGCCGACGGCGTTGACCGAAGCATGACGGGTTGCTTCTGTCAGTGACTGAGCAGTGCCT
>CAJYRE010000280.1 GCA_913776675.1 Rhizobiaceae bacterium | reverse complement strand
CCTTGTCAGAGAGATCAATCAGGCGGTTTTCATGAAAAGGTCCGCGATCATTGACACGCACAATCACAGAACTGCCGGTATCCAGATTGGTCACGCGGGCATAGCTGGGCAAAGGCATGGTCGGATGCGCCGCAGAAATGCTGTACTGGTCATACACTTCACCATTGGCGGTATAACGGCCATGGAAAGCCGAACCGTACCAAGAAGCCAGTCCTGTTGCGTCATAATTGGGGTTTTCGCGCGGCTTGTAGACCTTGCCTGCCACCACATAGGGATCGCCAATCAGGCGACGACCACCACCCTTTGGCACAGGACCATTTGCCACCACACGCGGACTGGCTTTAACACCATAGGCTGATTCAGCGAAATATTCCTTGCTGCGTTTCTTGCTTGCGACCTTGCCAGTGTCATGCGTTGTCCCACAAGAGGATACTGCTGCACCAGCTACAATGACAAAAGCCATCCGCAGCGACATTGAAACAGGTCCACAAATCTTCAACGCAACCATCCTACAACTCTACACAAACAGCACCAACACCGTGGCGCGCTACGCTTAACCGAAATATATTAACGATATTTCGCTTTCCCCATATTTTTTCAGGCGACGGACAAACACCCCAATCTCACCAACCTCTTTAGGTTAGCTTTGATACATATTTGTCTCATAAAGAAGCATAGTCTGAAATGATATAGGCCGCCACAAAATGGCAAAAATGCGATTATGGTTAAGATCGGACAGGAATAACTGCCTGTTATGGTTAATGAATTGCTAAAATCGTTAGAGTCGGCGGTGCCGGAGCAATATCCCGCCCCGGCACACGATGCTTAAAGAGCAGGCAGGGCTGGACGATTGGCCAGAGCTACTTCAATCACCTTGGCCACGCGGGCGCGATGTTCGCCTTCCAGCGGCAGACGCGGCTCACGCACCCGGTCATTCGACTGGATGGCAAACACTTCCGCCAGCTTGATTTGCTGCACGAGGAATGTCGATACATCGAGATCCAGCAAGGGACGGAACCAGCGATAGATTGCCCGTGCCTCTTCAATTCGGCCCGCCTGAACCAGCTTGTAGATGGCCACCGTCTCCTTCGGAAAGGCAACAACCAGACCGGCAACCCAACCGTCAGCCCCCAGAAGCAGGCTCTCCAGCGCCAGATTATCCACACCGGTAAACACATCGAACCGCGTACCAAAAGCATTGATCACGTCGGTAATGCGGCGCACATCATCGGTGGATTCCTTCATGGCCACAATCAGGTCATTCTTGGCCAGCGCCTCGAACATCGGGATCGTGACATCCACACCGTAGGAAATCGGATTGTTATAAACCATGACCGGACGCTCGCCAGCCGCAGCAATCTTTGAAATATGGTTCAACGTCTCAGCGGGAGAGGACTTGTAAGGCACGCCCGGCAGAATCATGAAGCCATCCGCACCAGCCGCTGTGGCGGCCTTGGCTGCTTCCACACCCCGGCGTGTGCTGCTCTCGCACACCGTCATCAACACAGGCTTGCCTTGCGCAACCGATTTGGCAATGCGGAGAATCTCGATTTTCTCATCCGCATCCAACGTCATGTTTTCGCCAAGCGAGCCACAGACGATCATACCATCAACACCAGCCTCAAACTGCAAGGCAAGGCAGCGCTCCATTTCAGTCTTATCGAGACTGCCATCCTCAGTGAACTTGGTGGTAACTGCCGGAAAAATACCCTTCCACATGATGCGCTCCTGATGTGTGTTGCGGCAAATTGAAAGCGAAATGCCATCAAGCCTTTGATTGTAAACATATTTGCATGGGCAAGACGAAGCGAAAGCAACAATCTCCATCCGCCCAGTCCTGACCTGACCTGACCTGACCTGACCTGACCTGACCTGACCTGACCTGACCTGATATATCAGAGACTATGCGCCGCAAATTTCCCCTGTCAATCTCTGATATATCAGATAAGATAACGACAATGAAATGCGGGCAAGGTTTCAAACCGCACCCCCTTATCGGAGAGCCCATGTCAGACGTTCAAGCCTCTCAAAGCCACCTCGCCTATCGGGCGCTGGAGTCTCTGATTGTGACGCTCAAGCTCACACCGGGACAAACCGTGACGGAAAAAGAACTGATCGAGCTGGCGGGACATGGCCGCACACCCGTGCGGGAAGCGATCCAGAAGCTGGAATGGCAAGGGCTTATTGTGGTGCGCCCAAGGGTGGGGCTGCAAATTTCACATATTCACCCCGAGCATCATGCTCAGATCATTGCAGTGCGCCAGCAACTGGAACCGCTGGCGGCAGCCCTTGTGGCGACAAGCGCCAACGCAGACCAGCGCGAGGCTCTTATCAATTGCGCCAAGGCCATGACCGGTGCCGCAGCGGAGGGGAGTCTTGACGATTTTCTCACCGCCGATAAATTGTTTGACGAAGTGTTGGAAGCCGCCTGCCCCAACCCATTTCTCACAGCATCGTTGCAACCACTGCAAACCCACTCGCGCCGGATCTGGTACGCGAGCGCAACGCTGGCGAAGATGGATCAGTCTGTCTCCTTGCATGTGGCCGTCATCCGGGCCATCAAGGATGGCAATCAAACAGCAGCAAGAGCTGCGATGTCCACATTGCTGGGCTATCTGGCAGAATCCTGAGGCTTTTCCTCTGGGGCTGTGACAGCAATGATAGGCCCCAGTGGATAGCCACGATCAATGCGGCCGGCTTGTGGCTCGGCAATGCTGGAAATGCTGCCATCCAGAAAAAGCGCATTGGGGGCCGCCAGGTGGTCACGGAAAAACAAAGCCATATCGTAAAAGCGCACAGGCACATTGCTGATCACAAACAGCACCTGCCCATCCCGATCCACACCCACACCATTGCGGATTTTCAGACTGTCACTCTGCGGCAGAAAGCTGGGATGAATCGCACCATCAATCACCAGCATGGGGCCGGATTGCGTGGCATAATCCGGCTGGATGGCCTGCTCTGAAAAGCGCTGGGCTTCCATGACAAAAGCCTTGCCATCTTTCAGATAAAAAACACCATTGGGCTTGAGGAAAAAATTGCCCCATCCGCTGCGCATGTTGAGAGGAGCGCGCGTAACCCCTTCTGTGACCAGCAAGCCAACTGGGCTGAGATCATATTCATACATGCCGCCATTCATGGCAAACAGCAGTGAGCGGCTCTCCTTGGTCAATTGCGCAATCAACGCATCAAAATTGCCAAACGCAACGCCATCAGGCCCTTTGTGATAAATGCGAATATCGGCAAAAAGCGGATCGAAACGACAAACGTGATAGGCATTTTCCAGAAAGTTTTCATCCTGACAATTCGGAGCCAGCACATCAGCCATGGCCGCTCCCGTAAAGCCAAAAAGCCCCAAAACGAGAGCAGCCAGAGAACGTATCTTGTTGTTCACCATACGATTTCATCACTCACAATATCATTAAATGACTATAGCAAAGAATAGCGACAAGACTATGGTGCAGCTCTGGAACACGCAGACCCTCTTGTCTTGTTCAGGAACCTGTTGTTCGAGCTTTTTGTCGCATCGCTTAAAATTGCGATTTGCTCTCATGTCTGCTATCGACCCCTTTGGTTATGGCCGTGCGCCACAACCAAAGCCCGCAGGATTGTTGATATGCTTTCACAGTCACCGGGAAGGTTCCCGCGTGACGGAGAATGGAATGCCATTTATTGTCTTGGCCAAAGGCTTTGTGCTGGGTATGGCCATTGCGGCCCCCATTGGGCCAATTGGAACACTGTGCATCAACAGAACCATTGAACGCGGCTTCTGGCAGGGCGTTGCAACAGGTATTGGCGCGGCCTTAGGCGATATGATGTTTGCCATCGCTGCGGTCATCGGCTTTGCAGCCATGCAGGATTTCCTGCATTATATTTCTTTACCGTTGAAAGCGATTGGTGGTTTGCTGATTCTGATCATCGGCATTCAAACCCTGAAACCAAGGCCCATCCGGCTGCCCGCATCACGTATAGAGGCCAGCGATTTTGCACGGCTGACATTATCGACATTTTTTCTGACCATTACCAATCCCGCTACACTCTTTGGCTTTGCCGCCCTGTTTGCTGCCGCTGGTCTTGCGGAAATAGACAGAACAGGTGCATTTTTTCTGGTAGCGGGGGTTTTTTCAGGCTCTCTCGCCTGGTCGTTTATCCTGTGCAGTCTCGTCAACTGGATGCACCGAAAATTGCCAGACCATTTCACAAACTGGATTTCCAAAGGATCCGGGATTTTGCTGATCGCGTTTGGGATCGTGTCTCTCGGTCTGGCCGCACGGCAATACTGGCTTTAGATAATGTCCAGAACGAGGATCAGGCGGAAACCTGATCCCGACGCTTGGCAAGTTCAGCCAGATCAGCGGCTTTCAGCTCCACCGATTCGCCACAGCCGCAAGCCGATGTCTGATTGGGATTGTGGAAGGTGAAGCCAGAGCGCAGAGTTGTGGTTTCAAAATCAATCTCGGTGCCCAACAAATAGAGAACCGCAGCAGGCTCCAGCCAAACTTTGGCACCCTCATGCTCGATCAGGTCATCTTTCGCGTGGGGTTCGCGCACCAGATCAATGG
>CAJYRE010000279.1 GCA_913776675.1 Rhizobiaceae bacterium | reverse complement strand
CACCATTGTTGTGACGCTGCTGACGGCGGCCGGAAACGCTGTGGCAGGAGCCCTGCTCATTCCCCTGCAAGGTGGATGGCAACCCGTTTCCCTCTCCACCTTCACCATCCTGCTTGCCGCAGCCATTCTGCTGTTTATTGGCTATCAAAGTGTGATTATGGCCATGCGAACCGGTGAAATATCCTTCATTGCACCCTTTCGCTATTCCAGCATGATCTGGGCAATCGGCCTGGGCATTGTGGTGTTTCAGGATTGGCCCGAACCCATCATGCTGCTTGGCATGGCTGTTGTTGTGCTGTCCGGCGTTTATACCTTCAACCGCGAACGCAAACAAAAAATTGCGGCCATGCAATGAGTGTTGCCACCCTGCCCCATCAAACCGAATTGCCCGGCGTCATTCTGGCCGGCGGCCTTTCGCGCCGAATGGGAGAGAAAAAGCAGACGGTTCTGCTGGGGGCCAAGCCCATGCTGGATCATGTGATTGACCGACTGGCACCGCAGGTCTGCCCCCTTGCCATCAACTGTAACGACAGCATTCCAAACACGAAGCTGCCATGCCTTGCGGATTCCATCAAAGATTATCCCGGCCCTTTGGCTGGGATCGCCGCTGCCATGGAGTTTGCCCGCACAAGGACACAAGCCCATCATGTGCTGACTGTACCAGTTGACACGCCTTTTCTTCCCGCTGATCTTGGTGTTGAGCTACTCTCGGCTGCACCATCGCACAATACAGTGGTTCTGGCACGCTCACGCGGTCGTTTGCATCCTGTCATCGGATTGTGGCCCGTGCATCTTGAGGCACAGATTGCCGATTGGCTTGCACAGCCTCATCATCGCAAACTCATGGTGTTTCTGGAACAACTCAATGTGATAGAGGTCGATTTTGCCGATGTGCAGACCGCTGCGGGGCCGCTTGACCCCTTCTTCAACGTCAACACGCCCGATGACCTTAATTTAGCCAGAACGTACTTTGAAGCACTTGCACCATGATAATATCACGGATTTTTGGCATTTCCGGCTGGAAAAACTCTGGCAAAACCGGGCTGACAACCCGGCTTGTGGAGGAGTTCACTCGCCGCGGTTACATTGTCTCCACCATCAAACATGCTCATCATGATTTTGACATTGATAAACCGGGGGCTGACAGTTACCGGCATCGGCAGGCGGGTGCGCAGGAGGTGGCCATTGTATCCGGCACACGCTTTGCCATTATGCACGAGTTGCGCGGAACTGCAGAACCATCGCTTGCGGATATTGTGCCGCGCCTTGCCCCTTGCGATCTTCTGCTGATCGAAGGCTACAAGAATGAGCCGATCCCCAAAATTGAAGTTCGGCGGCTGCAAGCCAACCAGCAGATTCCGCTGGCTGAGCGTGATCCCTATATTATCGCCATTGCCGCCGATCATCCGGTGACGGACTCGCGCCTCGCCACCTTCGATCTGGATGATACCGCAGCCATTGCCGACTTCATCGCACAGACAACAGGCCTTTAAAATAAACAAAACCGCCGGATTGCTCCGGCGGTCTGATCGTCTTCATGCATACGCTGTTTATTGCTGAACCGGGCGCACCAGCGGTGTAACGCGGCGAATGGTGACGCGGCGGTTCTGCTGTTCTGGACCATAGGTCATGACCTTCAGGAACTGTTCGCCATAGCCCTGTGTCACCATGTTTTCCGGCGGAATGCCGTAAACCTGCGTCAGCACATTGGCCACAGCCTCGGCGCGGCGATCAGACAGGATCAGGTTGGATTCGGCTGATCCGACTGCATCCGTGTGACCTTCAATCAGGAAGGTTTCAGCCGGATTGTTGCGCAGCGCCTTGTTCATGGCATCCGCCACCTTTTTCAGCGTACCGGCCTGGTTCATGGTAATATCCCAGCTTCCGGTGGCAAAGGTGATGGTATCGAGGTCAATACGGCGCATCTTGTCGCGGATACGCGCCGAATTCCGAACTTCATCAATGGTATAGACACGCTCAACCGGTTCCACGGGTGGCTGCTCGATAAAGCTGTAGTAATCACGGTTCGGATCACTGCCCACATCAATGATGTAGTCATTCAGCGGCACCAGCAGCCGCATGGGCGGCAGGCTTTCGCCAGGATCGCGGTAAACCACCGGACGGCTGTCATCCGCAGCGTAAAGATCGGGCGAGTAGAACAGCACGATTTCCCGACCATCAGCCGTGATGCGTGACCGCTGGATCAACTGGCCATAACGATTGCGCAAGCTGACGATACGATCGCCATTCTGCTTGAACACCGTTTCACGCACACGCTGGTGATCAACCTGTTCATACTCAACAGGACGACCGTACTGCTCGAAGCGACGGTTATCGTCACCCCGCACAACAATCTGGCCATCATAATCCATCACGCGGCGATCATCATCGAATTCGCGGCCCACCCGCACATCCTCCGGATAGAGGAACTGCGGCTCGCGCTGCAAACGACGGCCCTGATAGCTGTCAATCGACTCAATCTCGATGGGCGGACGCTGGCGAGTGCCAAAATATTCACGCTGTGCCTGAGCATCGGATTCCGGCACGGCGTAATTCCAGCTCTGACGATATTGCTGACGCATACGGCGCAGTTGATCATCTGACAAACCACGACGCCAATTGGCATCCTTGTCACTATCCAGCACCGGCGCACCATTATCAATCGGCAGAATGATGGTGTCGTTGGACTGGTCAGGACGTGCAGCCAAGGCCTTCAGCCGCTGCAATTCCTTCGGCGTGAAGGGCTGCTGCTCTGGTGCAAACTGCGGACGCACCGCCTCCTGCACCTGCACAGGAGCCCCTGCGGGTGCCGGACGTCCGGGCTTGCCCGCCAGACCAGGCTGTGGCGGCTGAGGCGGTTGTCCGGGTTGTGGCGGCTGACCTGCATCGCGCGACTGCACCGCATTCAAAGGTGGCATAATCGGCGGTGGTGCCTTGGCATCTCCCGGCGCTGGCGGCGGCGGCGGTGGCACAGGTGGCACACCACCCTGCGGCGCTGGTGGAGGAGCCGGAGGTTGTCCAGGCACAGGTTTGGCTGGTTCTACGGGCTTTGGTGGCGCAACGGGTTGTTCACCTGCCGGAGGCTGAGGCGCTTTTGGCGGTGCAGGTGGCTGGCCAGCCTGCGGATTTGCTGCACCCGGCACAGGCGGCTTGCCCATTGGATTGACAGCCGGAGCTTCCTCCTGAGCCGGTGGTTTCGGCTTGCCAGGCACTGGAGCCTCCATGGCAGGAGCCTGCTCTGGTTTTGGTGGCTTCACCTCGCCATTGCTGGATTCCGCAGGCACTGGCTTTGGTTCTGCCGGTGCCGCCTGAACCGGCTTGGAAGCCGCAGGTGGTTCCTTGGGTTGCACAGGCGCAGGGGCCTGTGGCTTTTCAAGAGGCGGCTTTTCCACAGGTGGTTTCGGCGCAACAGGCGGTTTTTCAGCCTCAACCGGATGCGGTTTTGCCGCAGGTGGTTCTGGCGCAGGTTCATGCGGCGGTTTCACAGGGGCAGGTTTTTCTGCCGGTGGCGCAACAGGCACTTGCGCATGCGGAGGCGGCGCTTCCTCACGCTTTGGCTCCGGTTTTACAGGCTCTGGTGCGCGCGGTGCGGGCTCCGCAGCACGCGGCGGCGGCGGTGGCTCTTTGTGTTCTACCGGAGGCTTGGGCGGCTCTGGTGGGCGTGCGGGTTCTTTATGCTCGACCGGGGGCTTGGGTGGCTCTGGCGGGCGCGGTGGTTCAGGCGCTCTGGGAGGCTCCGCAGCTTTGGGCGGCTCTGGTGGTCGTGGAGGCTGAGGCTTTTCCTCATGCGGCTTTGGCCGCTCAGGTGCATGGCCTTCCTGCGGATGTTTTTGCTTCAGCAGCAGGTTCGGATCCTCTTCAGCCGGAGGCGTTTGCGCCTGCGCCAGTTGGAGGCCTTGCACCGAGGCAGCTTGCACAACAGCACGACCATCCAGCATTGTGCCGGATGACATGGCCCGTGTTTTGAAACCAATATCCGCAACATCTGGAACGGTCGGCAAAGTATTGGCCGCAGCCAATGCCTGCCCCGTTCCGAGACTTGCAATGGCAATCAGAACAGATGCTGTTATTTCAATTTTTCCAGCCATAAATATTTCCTCATCAGCAAGGTTTATAGCCCTGCGTTATTGAATGTTACCCGCACGTAACATGATTTATGCACCTCAAATTTCAGGCACAAAGATGACAAGAGCGGACTGAACCGCGTGTGAACACAACATTCACAAAAACGACATGGAAGTTGCCACCTTCAGATTGGGCCCGACAAACCTCATTGCTCCTTTGTTCGATTTTGTCCTTTCGAGAAAAGCGGAAACCACTTTTACCTGACAAACATCATGATCTTTTGTTTGAGTTTGTCTTTTCGGGAAAATTGGATTCCGCTTTTCCCTGACAAACTCCGGGGGAAGGCTTAACTTTAGCAGTTGCAATTTGTGTAAAAACGGCAAAACTGGAAAATGGTTCCGGTCAAAACAACAAGGAATTTTCTGGTACCTCGCCATCGTGATAACCCATATCCGGCGGCATCCAACAGAGAGGATCTCATGCGTATTTCAAACCGTTTTCTCGCCGCTGCTTCCATCGCCGCCCTATCGCTGTTCGCGGGCAGCGCGATGGCTGAGGAAAAGCTCATCATTGCTTCTGAAGGCGCTTACCCACCCTTCAACGTCCTCGGGACAGATGGCAAGCTCTCTGGCTTCGATATTGATATCGCCAAGGCCCTGTGCGACGAAATGAAAGTCACCTGCACCTTCGTCAGCAACGATTGGGATGGTCTGATTCCCGGCCTTCAGGCCAAGAAGTTCGACGCTATCGTCGCTTCCATGTCGATCACGCCTGAGCGTCTGCAAAAGGTGGACTTCTCCAAGAAGTATTACAACACACCTCCGGCCATTGCCGTTCCGAAAGATTCGAAGATCACCAGCGTCGACCAGCTCAAGGGCAAGACCATCGGTGCCCAGTCTGCGACCACCCACGCCAACTATGCTGAAAAGCACATGCCTGGCTCGGAGCTGAAGCTCTACCCAACCGCTGACGAGTAC
>CAJYRE010000278.1 GCA_913776675.1 Rhizobiaceae bacterium | reverse complement strand
GACACGCCGCTTCTGTCGCTGACCACGCGCTCGGACGCGGCCCGCGCGCCACGCAATGCCGCAGGCCTGTTTCACAATGCCTTTTTGCTGCCAAACCGCAAGGAACTGGCGCAATGGCTGTTTCACGCCGCCCACAGTGGTGTGCAACTGGATGGCGCATCGGACCATCTTGTCAGCGAGGCCATCTATCTCTCAGACCCGGAAGGCAATGGCATCGAGGTTTACCGGGACAGAAGCCCGATGGAATGGACCTATCATGCGGATGGCACCGTGGAGATGGCAACCGAGCGCCTGAACCTGCAAGAACTCTACAACAGCGCCGCCACCAACCCCACCTGGAATGGCATGCCGGAAGGCTCGGCCATGGGCCATATCCACCTGCAAGTGGGCAATGTGGCGGAAGCCGACCGCTTTTATGAAGGCGTGCTGGGCCTAAAGAAAATGGCCACGTACCCCGGTGCCAGCTTTTTTGCCTCTGGCCAATATCACCACCACGTCGCCGCCAACATCTGGAACAGCCGGGGAGCCACAGCCCGCCAGGGAGCCATGACCGGATTATCCGGCTATTCTCTGGCCTACAATGACCCCGCCACCATGCTGAAAGCGCTCAACACGCTGGATGAGCTGGAAATTCCAGCCACCAAAACAGCAGAAGGTGTCAAACTGCACGACCCATGGGGCATTGAGCTGACCCTGCTAGCTGTGTGAGTGCTGAGAACGCGTTATAAAACGTGACAGGCTTTAATTCACCGCCGCAGCCTTCGCCTGCATCCCTTCATTCAGATGCACAAACACCACGCCACGCGCCTTCAGGGCTTTCAAGCCGGCCACCACGCCTTCGCCTGCGGCGTGGGTGGGCTGGTTGATATGGGCAATCAGCACATCCCCGTTTTTGGCGCGGGCGAATTGTTGTTCGGTCTGTTTTGCCCCCAGAAGTGAACCGGAATCACCATTGATGGAAAAGCCGCCGATGTCATAGCCCATGGTTTTGATCTGGGCGATTGCAGACGGTGAATATTTGGCGGTGGCGTCACGATACCAGCGTGGGGCCGGAAAACCCGCCGCAAGCATGGCTTTTGCGCCGCCATCCACTTCTTTGGCCACGGCTTCGGGCGAGCCAGCAGCGGCAATGCCATAGACCTTGGTGGGATAATCCACGGCGGGAATATGGTTTTCGCCGTGATTTTCCACCTCAAACAAATCCGGACGGCTTTTCAGAATGGCCACGGCCTCCGGGTTGGTCCGAATCCAGCGACCGGTCACAAAAATTGTCGCCTTGATATTCTGCTCCAGCAGAGTGGACAGAATGCGCATATCGGTTTTGCCCATGCAGGCATCCAGCGTGACGGCCACATGCGCAGGTCCGCTGCGGGAGGGCGCAATCCGCAGTTTGGGCTCCAGCAGGCCATCTCCGCCCGCCATGGCCGGGCCACTCAGCAAAACACAGGACAGCAGGCCGTACCACAGTGTGAAAAGACGCATAGGAACCTCAAGAACAACATTTGCTGGCAGGCAAAACGCCCAAAACAGCCGCCCGTCAAGACAAATTCGAGTGTGGGGCTGATCGGATCACATCAGCACAGAATTTTGCGGTTCCGGTTTGGGCGGCAGATCCGTCTCTCCCAAGGCTTCCAGCAGGTTGATTTCAATGGTGCGGGCCATGGCATCAATCGGCAGGCTGTTGGGCAGATTGCCAAACGGCTCTTCCAGTTCATCGCCCAAAGCATCCAGACCAAACAGCGTATAGGCCATGATGGCGCTGGCCAGCGGCATGAACCAGCCCAGAACATCATCAAACCCAAACGGCAGGATGAAACAGAAAATATGCGCGCTGCGATGCAGCAACAACGTGTAGGCAAACGGCACCGGCGTGTTGCGGATGCGCTCGCAGGCCCCTTGCACAAAAGCCAGATCGGAGAGGTTATGATCCAGCATCACCATTTCCACATCGGTAATGTGGCCTTGCTGGCGCAGCGTGGCGATTTCGTCGGCCACCTTGCGCAACAGCAAATCCGGCGCATTGCGGCTGATGGCCAGATCGGCGACATCGGCAGCACTCAAGCGCTCCAGCCCGCCATTCGAGGCCGCTTGCGGGCGCAAATGCCGCACCATGGCAAAACCGAAAGCGATGACCAAAGACACAATGCGTCTGCGCGCCTCTGTCTGTCCGCGCGCATCCAGCATCCCTGTCTGGCGGGCCAGACTGCGGGCGCTGACCAGCATCTGTCCCCAGAGTTTGCGCCCTTCCCACCAGCGGTCATAGCAGGCATTGTTGCGAAACCCGAGAAACAGCGAAATGGTGATACCCATGATGGCCACCGGCGCACCGCTGAAACTGGGCACAATGCCCGGAAACCTGTGATGCCCCCACACCACAAGCCCGGACACCACCGCAACCACAAAAAGCTGCGGCAGAATATTGGGCAAAATCGAACCACGCAGCGTGAAAAACAGGTTGAACAGGCTGGGGCGCTCACGAACAATCATATGGACAATCTCGGCAAGAGGCAGGGTTGGCCTGTCGTCTATAAAGCC
>CAJYRE010000277.1 GCA_913776675.1 Rhizobiaceae bacterium | reverse complement strand
CCTGCTGGCTGGCTGCAATGATACGCTTGAAAGCGTTGGTGACAAGAAGCTGCCGAGCAACATCACCAACAAGGTTGAACAGCCACTGCCACCTTCCATCCTGGCAAGCATGAAGGCCAAAGGCATGGAGCGTAACTCGCCCATTGCCATTCGCATCTTCAAGGAAGAAGGCGTTCTGGAAATCTGGAAGGCCAAAACCGATGGCCATTTCGATAAAATTGCCAGTTATGAAATCTGTGCCTGGTCTGGCCGTCTCGGCCCAAAGGAAAAGGAAGGCGATCGTCAGGCACCGGAAGGTTTTTATGCTCTGACACCCGCCAATCTTAATCCGCAGTCCAAATATTATCTGGCCATCAACACCGGATTTCCCAATCGCTATGATGCGGTCAACAACCGTACTGGCAGCAACCTGATGATTCATGGAGCCTGCTCGTCATCCGGTTGCTATTCGATGACGGATGCGCAGATTCTGGAAATTTACGCCTTTGCCCGTGATGCTTTCCGCGGCGGACAGCAGACGGTTCAATTGCAGGCGTTTCCGTTCCGGATGACCGCCGATAATATGGCGCGCCACCGTTTCAGCCCGCATTACTCCTTCTGGCAAATGCTGAAGGCAGGCTACGATCAGTTTGAGATCACCAAACAGCCACCTCAAGTGGGGGTGTGTGATCGTAAATATGTGTTCAATCAGCAGCCAGAAGCTGGCAAGTCGTTCAATCCGGCTGGCGCATGCCCACCGATGAGCACACCACCGCAATTGATGGCTGCCGTATCCTCTTACAATGCCGCCTATAACCGCGACTATGCCGCCGCCTTGAAAAAATATGCCGACAAGGTGTGGTATGACCCCACAGAGGCCGAGCGCAAGGCGCTGGTTGCCAAACTCAAAGTTGGTCATGATCTTGCGTTTGCGCCCACCGGCTCGGCGCTGAAGGCTGGCAAACTGCTGGAGTTGTCGCAGGTGGATGATCCCGCCAATCCGGTGATCAATCCCAACAAGGCAAAAACGCCTACGCTGTTTGCATCTCTGGACCATGCAAATAAAACCGGACGCTACGGGCAAACGGATGGCACAACAGTCGCACCGGCCTCCAGCGGGCAAGCAGCCAACACGCTGGACGCCACCACGACAGCGACAGTGAGCCTGCCAGCCACAGGCCCAATGCCACTGGCCAACCCCTTGTTGCCAGCCTTGCCGCAGCCCAGCATGGTGGCAATGGATGCACCGCCAGCCGATCCTGCGGCAAAACCCTTCTGGAAGTTCTGGGCATCGAAGTGAGCGAGGAATCGCGGCAGCACTACGATCTCAAAGGGCTAAAATGCCCCTTGCCTGTGCTGAAAACACGCAAGCGCCTCGCGTCCATGCAGGCTGGCGATACGCTTGTGGTGGAAACAACCGATCCATTGGCGGTGATTGATATTCCCCATCTGTGCCGGGAAGACGGGCATCAGATTGTCCTGTGCGAAAAGACTGAAAACGGCCATCGGTTTGAAATTATCAAATTTGAGAATCAGTCAGGTTCAGATTGAACCGGACAGAAAACCGCTAGGCGCTTTTCCTGAAAATGCTCTAAAATTTCATCCCCGGCACAGCCAGCGGATTGTCCTCCAAGGCCTGCCTGTCTGGACGGTCAACGGCCAGTTTTCCGGTGAAAGCATCAAACAAATCGCGCACATAATGTTCTTCCAGCCCATCGGTGATGATCACCAGACGGCTGCGGCGATCGGATGGATCGGGCCAGGCCGCCAGACGATGCGGCGGATGAAAAATCGATTGCACACCATGCACCACCACGGGCCGCTCCGGCTGATCTTTCAGCCCGACAATGGCTTTCATGCGCAACATTTTATCGCCATGGGCCGAGCGCATCAGATCAATGAACATGTCAAACGCCCGCGGATCAATCAGCCCATCATGAAGGATGGAAAAAGACCGAATGGTATCACCATGACGGCTGACATCATGGTGGTGATGATGATGCCCATGGTGATGGTGGCCATCATGATCATGCTCTTCATGGTCGTGGCCATGATCGTGATGATGGTCATCCGTCAATGCTTCATCATGCAGCCAGCGGGCCACATCGGCAGTTTTGGTGGTGGGGTCATATAAGCCATTTTCCAGAACGGAAACACGGCTCGCGTCCTCAGCATCACCATCCATAATCACTGTCCGGGGGTTCAGCGTGATCAGCCGTTTTTTCAGCGCACTCAAGGTCGCTTCATCAGCAAGGCTCGTTTTGCTGATCATCAGGCGATCCGCCATGGCCGCCTGCCGGACGGCCTCAGCATATTTGTCCAGCGTGGCAAGGCCATTTACGGCGTCCACCACCGTGACCACACCTTCAAGCTGAAAGGATTGCGACAAAATCGGATGGCCCAGAACCGATTGCAGCACAGGCGCGGGATCGGCCAACCCGGTGGTTTCAATCACCACCCGCGAGAGCGTCTTGATCCGCCCCGTTTGCAGCGCATCCATCAACTCGGCCAATGTATCCACCAATTCGCCGCGGACAGTGCAGCACAGACAGCCATCGGAAAGCTGCACAATTGAATCGCTGGAGGACTCGACCAGCAGATGATCAATCCCCACCTCACCAAATTCGTTGATGATCACCGCCGCATCCCGCATGGCCGGATCTTTCAAAAGCCGGTTGAGCAAGGTGGATTTACCCGCCCCCAGAAAGCCGGTCAAAATCGAAACGGGAATACGATCCGCAACAGAGGCCATCTCGAGCACCTTATCCTGCTTGCTGTGAGCAATCACTGGCCCGAAGCCGCCAGGGAGGCAAACGGGCCATTTTGAAGAGAGAGGCATGTAATACTATAACAGTGCCGCAAATCAAGCCTAAAGCTTGGGACGTGGCAACGGGATCGGCACCGCCCCTTCTGGCTCACCGGGGGCTTTGTCAGGCGGTTCGGTTCCCGGAATCAAGCCCGCAAACACCGTCACCGGCGGGGCCGTCATCTCGTGGATATAAGGCGATTGCAGCTTCATACGGCCTGCTTCATCGCGCGTTTCACTGCGCCGTTTGCGCGCTTCTGTCGAACACATCTGCGCCGAGACATCATTCACCGCATCCAGACCTTCCGGGCCTTCCGGCCGCAGCGTCGCCAAAGGCTGGCCACCGGCTTGGGGGTTCATGAAATATTTCTGCAACAGATCGGCGGACATATCTGCCCGTTCAGCCAGACTGTCCGCCCCCAACACAACGGACAACAGCGTACGGCCATTGCGGGTGGCAGAGGTAATCTGGTTAAAGCCCGAAGCGCAGATATAGCCGGTCTTCATGCCATCAGCGCCATCAAACCGGCCAATCAACATGTTGACATTGGGATAGACCTTTTTGCCGGTATCAATGGCTTCGATCTTGAAATAATTGGAATATTCCGGAAACTCGCGGCGGATGGTCACCGCCAGAACCGCCAGATCCCGCGCTGTGGAATATTGCCCTTCGGCGGGCAATCCGTTCGGATTGACGAAGTGCGTGGAGGTCAACCCCAGTCGCGCTGCTTCGGCATTCATGCGATTGACAAAAGCGGCTTCACTGCCCCCAACGTTTTCAGCAACCGCCATGGCAATATCATTGGCCGATTTGACCAGCATCATGCGCAAGGCATTGTCGAGGGTCATTTTCGAGCCGGGCTTGAAAAACATCTTGCTGGGCGATTGGGCCGCCGCATGGGCACTCAAGGTCACAACACTGTCCAGATGCACCTCTTCCGCCTTCAGCGCGCGAAACGTTGTATAGGCCGTCATCAACTTGGTGAGCGAAGCAGGATACCATTTCTTGAAACTCTCCCGGTGTTCCAGCACGGTCATTGTGCCCACATCCACCACCAGAACAGGGTTGGCCAGCGCCGGCAAAGGCAACATGGCAACAAGGATTGTAGCAGCAACAAAGAGGCGTCTCAGGGCGCTTGACTGGACGGACAATGGGATCTCCTTAACCTCAACTCTGCAATGGACCATGCCGAATGTCTCTCGCAAACGACAGCCATATGACTTATATGTTGCAGCAATGGCAAAGCCTATTCGCCACGTCAATCGCAACCGAGTGAGAAAAGAGCCGGGAAGCCCCCGGTTCAAAAGCATGTGATCAGGAACTTCGATGCCCATCTTGAACCGCGCCGCCGAACTGCAAGCTGATGTCACTGAGTGGCGTCATCATCTGCATGAAACGCCTGAAATTCTCTACGAGGTTCATGCAACCGCAGCCTTCGTGGCTGAAAAGCTTGCAACATTCGGCGTTGATGAGATTGTGACGGGCCTCGGCCGCACAGGCGTTGTCGGATTGATCAAGGGCCGTGGTCACGGTAAGCGCGTCATCGGTCTGCGGGCAGACATGGATGCGCTACCGCTTCAGGAAATCACTGGCAAGGAATGGGCCTCGAAAACCGATGGCCGTATGCATGCCTGCGGACATGATGGACACACCGCCATGTTGCTGGGTGCGGCAAAATATCTCGCCGAGACACGCAATTTTAATGGCACGGTGGCTGTCATTTTCCAGCCCGCCGAAGAAGGCGGAGCTGGTGCGCTGGCCATGGTGGAAGACGGGCTGATGGACCGTTTCAATATCGATGAAGTCTATGGCATGCACAATATGCCTGGTATGCCGGTTGGCACATTTGCCATCCGCCAGGGCGGGATAATGGCAAAAGTGCCAACCGG
>CAJYRE010000276.1 GCA_913776675.1 Rhizobiaceae bacterium | reverse complement strand
ATCGCGGACGCCTGCCATCACTGACCTCGGCTGATCCGTGGGAAATAAAAATGGCCGAGGGTGTTGCTTTTCTAGCGCGAATGAAGGCGGAGGCAGCAAATGGCTGATTTTACCGACGAAGATGATGCCCTTCTCGCTGAGCTGGGAATAGAGGTTGAGGACAAAAAAGCGTCCAGCCGCACACCTCGAGAAGAACGCATCATTGCGGGTTTTGAGGACATTCAGCGTTTTTTTGACGAGCATGGCCACGCGCCGCGCCACGGTGAAGAGTATGACATTTTCGAGCGGCTTTATGCAACACGGCTCGAGCGCATTCGCATGCTAGATGAATGCCGCACGCTGGTGGCACCACTTGATCATCAAGGTTTGTTGTCGGGAGACCCCACCCCTCCTGTGTCCGACGACATGAGCGACGATGAACTGTTGGCAGAGCTGGGCATTGAGGTTGAAGCATCCGAGATAACGACGCTCAAACATGTTCGCTCAGTAGCCGAAAAGCGCGCTGCAGAAGAAATAGCCAACCGTGAAAAATGAGCGGATTTTGAAAAGTTCAAGCCTCTCTTCGATAAGGTCCAGGATGAACTCAAAACTGGCGTACGTGCAACGCGCCAATTTGTGAAAGATGCCGGCTTCTCAAAAGCCGAAATCAAGGCAGGCCAATTCTTTATTCTGGGTGGACAAACCGCATACGTGGCCGAAGTGGGCGAGATGATCAAAGCCCCAAATGGCGAAAGCGATGCGCGCCTGCGCGTGATCTATTCGAACGGTACGGAAAGCAATCTTCTCTTACGATCACTCCAGCGCGCTCTTTACAAGGATGACGCAGGTCGCCGAATAACAGAGCCAGAGGCAGGGCCTTTATTTGCCAGTGAAGCAGACGACGATGATCAAGCCAGTGGCACAATTTACGTCTTGCGCAGCCAATCTAACCATCCGATGGTTGCTCAAAATCGTGCACTTGTCCACAAGATCGGCGTCACTAGCGGCAGCGTGGAAAAGCGCATTGCCAATGCCAAACTCGACGCCACATTCCTACTGGCAGATGTCGAGATAGTGGCCACGTATGAGCTATATAACATCCACCGCATAAAGCTTGAGAAGCTCATCCACCGCGTTTTTGGCCCCGCCCAGCTCAATATCGAGATCAAGGACCGATTTGGCAATCCTGTAGTGCCAAGGGAGTGGTTCCTTGTACCGCTCTTCGTGGTAGATGAAGTGGTAGAGAGGATAAAAGATGGGACCATTGCAGAGTATGCATATGATCCTGAAACGGCGAAGCTGAAACCTTTACATCTTTGAGGCGGAAGGGAGTAGAATATCACGGCGAGCAATTACTAGCAGTTTTTTGACGATCCTTGCCATTGAGTTTTCCCGATCGGGAAATTGAATTGATCACGACGCGTTTTGGCTCGTATCTGCTACGATCGGAATTTTAGTAGTCAACCCACAGTAAGCAAACAAAGAAACGTGTTAGCTCAGCCGCAGCATTTTCCTGAACTGCACTGCTGCTCGCGGAACAAAATATACAGCCTATTGATGCAATTCATAAGCGCATAAATGTTGGTCACGACGACAATATTGAGTATTTCATCTAATTTTAGATACCCAACCAACAGCGTATAAAGAGCTGTGCAATTGCATTTTTATGTGCATATTAATTAATATTCGTCCAAATATACATTACCGGAGCCAGCGGCGGCGGCACCACCGCAATCAATTGCATCACCAATACGACCGGCAGGCCTGCCATTAATAAACACTGTCGGTGAACCGGCTGACAAGGCACGACTATGACTCGGTTTTGGACATGAAGTGCAAGCGTGAGGGCCGTAGGCATCACCAAGTCGGACAGCGCCTTTGCCATTTACGAACACGTTTGTACTCGCTTCAATGGATGGTGTCGGCGGAAAATGACATGCATGTCCTGAGCCCATGTCTCCCAGACGAGTAATGGCTGGCATGCTTTAATCTCCTTTGTACTCAAGCATCCGAGTTGCTCCGAGATTCTATCATTTTCCGCAAATCAGCCGGTAAAATCGAGAGCTTCTCTTTTGATACGTCAATATCTATATCACCCATCTTAGATGCTAAAATTACCAGAACGCCTATTTCATCTTTCCCTGTCCTAATAATATCAGTCAGGCTATCTCCAGGAAGAAGTTGCGGATTAATGAGTAGTGCCGGGAAATCGTGACCAATTCCTCTCTCAGGAAAAATCTGCTTGGATCTCCAAAAATCGAGTACATCTTCCAGAGTGGCTCCCGCGCACCATGACAAAAGAGAGGCGGCGATCGTCGTCCAGCCAAACCCATTACAGACATTCTTCCATCGTTCGACTGGAAAACTGCTGAGCGAACTTGCTGTTTCGCGGTTGTCGTCGATAATTCTCAATGCGGTACTGCGTCTAGGCGTATCGAGTAATTGCACATAAGTTTTGGCCCAAAATTGGTTGGCAGAATGAACTTCAAGCCAAATGCTGAGTGGTGAATGATTGCCCTTTAAATGTACGGGCTCAGGAAATTTAAGAGCATTTGATTCCATTTAATAAGACTCATAGAAAAGGTGTTTTTCACTCGCTGGAACCCAAGGTAAATATGGATTGGTGCCCGGAGCTCTTCCATTTGCATAGACGCCTTCGTTCAGTTGAACAACTTTTTGCAATGCTTGAAACTCATCTGCGAAGCCGTATTTTGAAGGGTTTTTCTGCATATCCTCAGCAATTGCCCGGGTTATTTTGTCTTGTTTTTGGAATAATTCCGCTTTTTTATAGTCGTCATATCGAGGAGACTTCCAGTTTCGAAAGAATTCATGAACATCTAGAGTGCTAAATGGATGCTCTTCTTTCTCAGAGTATGCTAACTCATCCCAAAGTGAATAAAATTTTTCAGTTCTCCATACACCCCATAGAGAGCCTAGCGATGCAGTTATAATAGTCGTGTCATCCTTTATATTAAAGGCATTCACTCCTTTAAATAAATCTTTCGCATCTGTTATATAGTAAGTCGCAGAGCCTATAGCAACATCAGCCGCTACTCCTGAAACAACTCCCATAGTCCAATCCAAATCGTTGTACGAAAATGGCTTCAGCGCTTCAAATCCATTCGTTTGACTGTGAAGTTTCTTATAAATTTCGAGCGCGCTCGTTTTTTCATTTTTGGAATCCGCCCAATCTTTTATATCTTTCTTTTCTTTGGCCTTTTCGATTTTCTCCAATTTTTTGGAAACCCCGTATTCCTCAGGTATTTTCAGATTTTGAGCTTCCCGAACGGATTGTGCTGCTCCTCGCTCTACTCGTTTTGCTGCTTTGGCAGCTCCGTAACCAGCTGAAAGACCAGCTCCATAAACTGAAGCGGCAAACGCAACCAGGTTTTCTTTTCCAAAAAAAAGAAATGTATGAGCTCCAACGACAAGAGACCAACCAGAGTCATAGCCAATCAACCAACTGCTAGATTTTGCGTTTGCTAAACCCGCCCAACGTTCAGGGTGAGATAAATCATTTCCATATGGAAAACTGTTTTCAGTTGTCATCACCCCTCCTTTATTCAAAGGGATTTAATATCGAAACAGGTTTTTTACCTGTGTAATTATCGAGGGATGGCTGTAGTATGCAGTATAATTTATCATTGTAAACCACAGCCAAAGGATAACAAGCATCTGCTTTTGTTCGCCCATTCGCTGAGCAATTCTGCAATCCTTTAAGTATATCCAAACCGCTGCATTTATTTTTTTCACATAAAGATGACGTTATGCTATGATAATTATTTGTTGCGTAGAAAATAGTTGGCGCTCCGTATTTCGACGGATCTTTAACAACGTCTTTTAGAACGCCATAAACTTGCTTAATTTGCTCCTCAGAACCACTTCGGAAGACTTGTGCAGAACCGTCCATGAAATCAAATTTATGTGGATCCAAAACACAGGACGCAGCATCGACATTTGAAACCCAAATCAAACTCGATGAAAGCAGCGCCGAAAAAAGCGACATTAATCGTCGATTCAAAATACATCCCTCCCTAGTTTAAGTCTATTCTTCCTGAGTTTATAACAACTTTTTCGTCTCCGTTGACTTCAATATCATTGAAATCAAATATGAGCTTCTTTCCAGAAATAAAAACAGCACCATCTTTGTGCATAAGAATTTTTGAATCTCCACATATGATATGCAACTCTCCGCCACTGCTGACAACTGTACTGTGTCCTGAAGACAGTGCCATAGTGTCATTTGCAATCAAACTTAGTCTTCCACCAGAACTAACACTAAAGGCTGACCCAACGTTTGTTGTCATTCCAACCCCGACATTGACGGCGTTAAAAATACCAACAGTTTCCGTTTTGTTTTTTTCTACAATGACGGACATGCTTCCTTCGCCTGGATTGAGCAATCCCGGCAATCCTAAGCTTCGTGCGACATCGCCTATGCCCGAAACGAGTGACGCTAAAACCGAGTTAACGATACGGCCCACTCCTGACGGGCCGACGCTCAACATCATATTACCGCCAATAACTTCGTTATGGTTATTTTTAACTTCAATAGATTTATTGTGACCAATAGATTGGACCCAATTGTTATCTATTCTTTCTGTGTGGTTATTATTGATTTTTTCATTTCTATCCTTTTGGGCATGTACGTAAATTTCTTCGCGCCCAGCCTCATCTTCAAAACTCAACTCGTTGAACTGGTTTGGATCTTTTGACTTGTGCGTGTTAGTGCGGAACACGCTCTTTGTCTTATTCGCTGGCAGATCATAGGGGGTAGGGTTTTTGGGGTTCGGCACAACGCCGGTCACGAGCGGCCTGTCTGGATCACCATCAATGTAGGCAATCATGACCTCCATGCCGATGCGTGGGATGATCTGACCACCCCATTGCCCGCCTGCCCAGTTTTGACTGACCCGCACCCAGCAGGTGTCGCTGCCATCCTTTTGCGCCTTGCGATCCCACGGAAACCAGACTTTGATGCGCCCATATTTGTCGGTGTGGATTTCTTCTCCGGCGGGACCGGCAACAATGGCCACCTGCGCACCCTCAATCCGTGGGCGCTTGGTGCTGCGGTGCGGTGTCAGCGGAACGCGTGAGGGAATGGCTTCAAATTCGTTGCGATATTCCGGCTCATTCTCGGTGGTCTCGTAAGACCGATCCACCACCCAGTGCTTGATGCGGGTGATGACGTGTTCTTCGTACACATGCTCAGGATGCGGTTCTTCATAAGGCGTAAAGCGGCGGCCCGCTTCCAGCACCCGCACGGTCGATTGGCCCGTGACCTTCTCATGATCGGCTTCCTCTGCCTGCATCCGAAACGTCTCAGCTCGGTCGCCTTCCTGATCATCGGCAATCCGGGCCGGATATTCATACAGCTCTCGCTGCTTGGCACCCGGCATCTGGATCAGCGATGGGGTGGATTTGAGCGGAACCGTGCCCGGTGTTTCAAAATTCCAGTCCGCACCCGCCCGCTGGCCGGGAATGAAAGAAAACTCGCGCATCCATTCGGTGATGTGATTGCGGTCGGAAGATCCTTGCGCCAGCCGCACCCGATCCTCACCTTCAGCCGCAGCAGACGGCGCACTCCAGGCCACCTTGTGATCGCTCACCTTCAGGCGATGAATGCCCTTTTCATGTTCAAACCAGTAGAACAAGCCGTCCTCTTGGAACCGGCGCAGCAGGTAATCCAGATCACTCTCGTTCCACTGCACGCTGTATTCGCGCGAGAGCGGTTGCTTGTGCATGGGAGCAGAGGCGGCGGCGGGAATGCCGTGTTCGGAAAACAGTGTTTCCATCACCTGCAAAGATGTCTTGTTTTGCCAGATGCGGCAATCAGACCGGCGCGACAGCAACCACATCTGCGGACGGATGGTCAGCGTATAGCTGCGAAGCCCACGCGTTACCGGCGGTCCCTCCGACAGATTGGTCACCAGCCCATTGAACGGACGGCGCACGCCGTCTTCGTCAAATTCACCCTGGCGGATTTCCAAAGACACATCGACCAGCTTGCCAATCAGCTCTTCCGGTTTCACCGCCTCGCGCTTGGCCCGCACATTCAGGGTGATTTCGAACAGGCGATTAACACCTTCATCCACCACCATCCGCTCTGGCAGCAATTGATCGTCACCCAGCGGCGAGGACACGTTCAAAACACGACTGGCCTGAATGAAATCGGCGGGTGAGAGTTCGGTGTCCATAAACAGGCCCCCAAATGTCGTTTTCAAAAAATCAAAAGTTCACATCAATGCAATGGTTGCGCAATCACGCTAACA
>CAJYRE010000275.1 GCA_913776675.1 Rhizobiaceae bacterium | reverse complement strand
ACGCTTTGAACTGCGGCTTGATCAGGCGGAGCCAGAGGCCGTGGCCGCGCTGATGGCGCGCGAACTCAAATGGGATACCGATTTGTGGCTGGTGGAGCTGGAAGTGGACAGCATTGACGGCTTGTTCATCGTTTAGCGCATTTCCGTTCGGAAATGCTTTAGGCGCGATATTGCTTGAGATAGGCGACAATATCGTCGCCGGGTTCCTGCTGTTGCGCGTTTTCTGCCTGAGGAAGCTGATAGGTGCTGTTGTCAGCTTTCAGCCAGGTTTCAATGCGTTTCTGACACTCGCGCCCATCCAGCGAGGCAATGAGGCGGGCGATGCGCGGCTCGTTTTGCTCGATTTCCCGCAGATGTGGATAAAAACGGCTCAGCACAAAGGTAATGTCCGGCAGGCTCATGGCCAGCCCGAGCAGGGTTGTGGCAAGCTGGCGGCCGGACAGGTCCAGCATGATGCGTTCGGCCAGCCAGCGGCTGGAGGAGAGGGCGTCGGTCAGCACGGTTGCGAAAGCGCTGGCCTCGCCCGTGCGGGCAAAGCGCACCAGCAGCGCATCCTGTGTCGGGGTCAGGCGGCGCAAGCCTTGCGTATCGCCTTGCGGGCGATGCAGATGCCGATCCAGCGCCTTGAGGGTTTGGCGCAGAGTTTCCTCACGCTGCTGTTTGACAGTCTGGTTGCTGGCATGGTCATGGGCAGTGTCAGACAGCATGGCGGCGGTTTCCGTTTCGTGTGTGGGGCTCTGCACCGGCTCTTGCTCTTGTTCTGGCACCGGTTCAGCCAGCTCTGTTTTCTTGATGGGCAAGGGGTCTGGCCGGATCGGAATGATCCGCGGTGGCGCTTCCATCATATCTTGTGTGGCATCCGTATCGGGCGCTGCGCTATCCGTCGATTTTGCCTCATCAGCCACGTCAAACCGCAAGCTTACCAGCGCATCGATCATGGCGGGCGACAGCGATTCACGCCGCACAATGGCGCGGACATGCGCTTTGCCCTGGGTGCGGGCGACGGTCAGCAACAATTCGTCTGAAAGACAGGGAGAGGCGGTCAGAAAGGGAGCGGCAATCGAAATCGGTTGGGTGGCAATAAAAAGCGCGACTGGTTCTGGCACATGGGCAGATTGCGAAAGGGCAGCAACAGCCGCCCGCTTTGCTTCGAGGGTTGAAGACTGGAAAAGGGGCTGGAAAAGCAAAGCAAACTGCTTGAGGTCTGCTTTGGCGGGGCGCTCCATGCTTTCAAAACTCGAGACTGTGGCCATTAATACCACATCCTTTGTGCGACCGATTCGTGTGTTTTCCAACGCCCTAAACTCATCATTCACGACATTACCCGTCCCAACGCAATACCAATACGGTCAAAATACAGAGCAATCGTTAGCAAGCTGTTAACCATGCCTGATGTTTAATAAGAAAAATCGGATGAACATCTTGGGTATCTGGAAAGTTCGTAAGAAAAAACCATATCCAGCAAAAGCATATGTGGCTTTGGGGCTGGATGCAGGAAAGTAAGCAAAGAGTATTTCATCGCTTTGCGGAAATGATGAAATACTTTTAAGGTTGAAATGGTTGGCTGGCAGCGCCCATATCCCGTCGCTGCCATGGTCTGGAGAAGGACACAGAATGCCCGGGCGTGATGTCAGATGACTGGTCTGGGATGTGTTGGCCCCTCATGGGGGCAGGATGAGATCGATTTCTTCATCCGTCTCAAACGTTACAATTGGAGACGCGCATGGCTGACATCGTAAAACTGAAAGATCACATTGGCAGCAAACCGGCCAAACGCCCGGCAGAAGCGACACAGGCGCGCATTCTGCTGTTCACCGGGGTGCGATACATGCCACGAGAGCCGCTGATGATCGGCGCTCCGATCCTGACAGGCAAGCGCCCTGTGCATGATAGTCACCCTTATGAGGGCTAAGCATTTCCAGCAAAAGTGCGAAGCGGTTTTGCGTCCGGAAATGCGTTGCTAAAAAGCTATTTCCAGCAAAAGTGCGAAGCGGTTTGGCAATCGGAAATGCGTTGTTGGGAAGCTTATTTCCAGCAAAAGTGTTGAGCGGTTTTGCGCTGGAAAGTGAGTGAAACAGAGCACAGCAACATGTCAGGGACTGGACGTGCCTGACATGTTGCTGTGCGTTGTATAGGCAGTCATGCTTTCACTGGGATGCATCAGCTTTGCTTCCGGCCCATTGGCAGGAAAACCTCGTGGCTCAAGCGCGGGGTATTTTTTGTGGGCTTGCACAGTGCCCATGATTCGAATGTTCAGCGTGGCCGTCGCAGGGGTGATGGTTTTGAATGCAAAAGGTGCGTCCGATTTTAACCGAAGGTCGAGTGAAGACCTTACAGCGCCGTGCGCCCTATATGGCGCACAAAGGTTCGCTGTCGCTCTTTAAATCTGGGGCATAATTTTTCCATTAAATCGAAATCGATTTAAGGAATTATGCAGTAGGCACATTTGCGCTCTTGGCGTGTCACCATGCTGGTTCATGTTTTGCTTTATGGCGGCTTTTCAACGCTGTGTTATCGGTTGAAGCAAGGCGGCTGGCAAAAATGACAGGTGTGATAACGAGGCAATAAAAATCTTCAAAACACTTCAAAAGAATGAGCGCGCCAACATTGGCGCGCATTCCGATGTCCGAATTAATGACGATACTGCTGAATGCGGGTGGTGCGCAGCCCCGGCAAACCATGATCATTGATCGACGCCTGCCAGGAGAGGAACTCTTCCACTGTCAAAGTATAGCGTTCACACGCTTCTTCCAGGCTCAGCAATCCACCACGGACAGCCGCAACAACTTCGGCTTTTCGGCGAATCACCCAGCGGCGGGTGTTGGCGGGCGGCAGATCGGCAATTGTTAGCGGACTGCCGTCAGGGCCGATAACATATTTTACACGCGGACGTATCGTTTCGGTCATTGGACTCTCTAATACAAACTCAAGACCACAGACCTGAAATCTAGCGCGGCATCTTTAAAAAATACCTAAGCCGAAGGTAATAATTTGATAATAATTTGAGTGGGTTGCTGGATTGTGCTGATGTCGCATGCAAACTTTGATTTTGTGAATAAGTGTTGGGGTTTCCTGCAAAATTGAATGATCTTGATGTCAAATTTCTCATTCTTCGGTATTTTTTCAGGATTTTCTTTTTTTATATTTATAAATGTATCGATTTTCGAAATTTTGATTTTTAAAATTCATCGTCATTTTTATTTTATGCTTATTTATAGTTTGATTTTGATCTGTTTTGTTCAAGAATTGCAATTTATCATTTATTTTTTGTGTTGGAGAAGTCATTAAAAGGTGCAATGTGGGGGATTAATGGTGCCGACATTTGCCGAATTCTGTGTGATTTTGAAACGTTTTTCACAGGAGAATCCAGAAACTTTAAGCGCATAAAACCGAATTCTCTTTTCCGGACCGAAAATAAATGGCTCGGTCCGGGCATTTTTGCGCACAAACTCTCTCCGATAATCAGGCTTGGCATGTGTTCCTGAAGCCGGTTCTCCTCTTTTAAAGAAGAACGGCTGTCAGATACCCGCCTGGTGATAAGGTGCCAATTGTTGCGGTGCCGCTATGAAGGATGCTCAATTCATCCCCGGCTGTCAGGGTGACCAGAAGTGTATGGCTGGTTTGCAAGGGATTGGTGATGGTGCCCACTGCAATTTTCAACAGGCTGGTTTTCGCGGAATTGATCACGGTTGCGGAATAGTTGGTGGTCTTGGAGACGGAAATGGTCAGAGACAAGAGATAGGCACCCGTAACAGGCACCCTCAAGGCATAGCCAAAATCGGCGAGTATACTGCCCAGAGCAAGGCCGCCCTGACTGAAAACCACCGCGCCGAAACCATTATTGAAACCATCGGGGATGGTTGTTTCAACGGCAGCATATCGGGCGGAGGCGGCTGGTTTGGCGGGCTGCATCACATATCCGTTGCCGGTAATGGTCATGGCGGTGGTCCAGGTGCCAGCCGGATTGCAAACCTTGATGCTCAGGTCATCCGTGCCGGTCAGGCCGATTTCGGCTTTTCCCTGCCAATTGGATTGATAGAGCAGGGAGGCTGTATTGCCAGAGGCGGCCTTGTTCATTTTTACCCGTTGGTCGCCACCATTGTGGTTGAACAGAACAGCATCAGACGCAACAGCGAGCTTGTTGGTATTGTCGGCGCTGGTATTGATGCCCAGTTGGCTAAATTGGGTTGCGGCAGGCAGGGCAAGGTCTGTCCAGCTTTCGCCGGTAAAACGGAGAAGTTTGCTGCTGCTGCGAAAAAAGGCGAGCCACCCGCTCAAGGGTTGGAGAAAAAACCAGAGACCATCCTGCCAGATGGCAAGTGTCCCATCATGGCCAGACCATGCATCGGTGGCACCGGCCAGAACCCAATAGCAATTGCCCGGAGCGGGCGTTGTCGGCGGGGTTTTGAGGCTGTCTTCAACAACCAGTTGCGTCACGGCATCCAGAATGGCGAGGGCTTCATTGTGCGTCACATGTTTCTGTGCCTGAGACGGCAAAATATAGGGGAGGGCCAGTCTTGGTGTTGTGTCTGTCATGCTCATCTCCATCGCGGTCATGGCCGCCATTATCGATGATGGGCAGCAGGCGTGGACAAACATGATGATTGCGGTTTGATTTTACAGACAAAACGCCGGCTCATCTTCACGATGAGCCTTGGAAGGCACCCCTTGCGGATGGCATCAGATGCGGCCACCGCCCCAGGCAATGAAGGAGGGGTTGGCAAAATCACTGTCATGTGGCTGATGGGTTTTGCCGTAACGCAGGGGCAGGTTGTCCAGCCCCAGGGTGATGCCGCCTGCTGCCCGCAGCACAGCATCGCCCGCTGCCGTGTCCCACTCCATGGTTCGGCTCATGCGCGGATAAACATCGGCTTCGCCTTCAGCCACCAGACAGAATTTCAACGATGAGCCGACGGAGGTTGTCCGGGTGATGGCATTCTGCCGCAGAAACTCATCTGTTTCCGGTGTGTTGTGTGAGCGGCTTGCCAGCGCAACCAGATCGGCCTGAGGGGCGCGCACCCGAATGGTTTGGCGCGAGATGGCTTGAAAATCGGCATTCACCCCAATTTTTTGCGCGCCATGCCGCTCGCCGACATAGGCAACACCTCTGGCCGGAGCATAAACAATGCCGATGACCGGAACCCCGGCTTCGATCAAGGCAATGTTGACCGTAAAATCGGTGCTTTTGCGGATAAATTCTTTGGTGCCATCCAATGGATCGACCAGAATGAATGACCCTTTGGCAATATCGGGAACGTTTCCGGCAGCCGACGCCTCTTCCGCAACCACGGGAATATCTGGAAAGGCAGCGCCAAGGGCAGACAGAATAATCGCTTCTGCCCGTTCATCGGCTTCGGTCACGGGCGACTGATCGCTTTTTGTTTGAACAGTCGGGCCTTTGTGAAACACCTGCATGATGTCTCGTCCTGCTGCCAAGGCCGCTTGCTCAAAGAGATCAATCACGGTCTATCCTTCCTGTGCTTTCAGGCCGACGTCTGCCGGATTTTCAGATAATCAATGATCTGTGCAGCCAGCTCCATCGGCGAGGCTTCCATTGTCTTCAGATGCAGATCGGGATTGATCGGTGGTTCATAGGCCGAACTGATGCCGGTAAAATCGGGAATGTCACCCAGCAGAGCCTTGCGGTAGAGGCCTTTGGGGTCGCGGCGAATACATTCCTGCAAGGGCGTGTCGATGAAGACTTCAATGAAGTCATCCTGCTGGCTGATCATGCTGCGGGCCAGCGCGCGATCTTCCCGAAAGGGTGAGATAAAAGAGACAATCACAATCAGCCCTGCATCGGCCATCAACTTGGCCACTTCGGCAACGCGCCGAATATTTTCCACCCTGTCCTGTTTGGAGAAACTCAAATCGCGGTTCAGACCATGGCGGACATTGTCACCGTCGAGAATATAGGTGTGATAACCATCCGCATAAAGCTGTGCATCCAGCGCATTGGCGATGGTTGATTTCCCGGCACCCGATAAGCCTGTCAGCCAGACGACTTTGGGCTTCTGTTTTTTCAGCGCCGCCCGCTCTTCACGGGTCACCTGCAATTCCTGCTCAACGATGTTTTCGTACTTCGGCTGGATGATCTTTCTCCTGGTTGGACGTGGATTGGCTCTTTCGTTTTGCAGGCTGTTCTTATCAGTTTTCCTTTAAAATGTTTATCATTCACGACAAATCAAGTGTTTTGATTGGCTGAGATGCACCCTGTTTATGAGGCAGGCTTGTCTTGCCTTTTGTATGCATCATCAGACATCCGCTTGCGGCTCTGGGTTGTCTTGTATCCTAGTCTTCTTTTGTTTGCATGTCTCGTCTGTTATGTATCAGCATAATACGCTATCAACAGTTCAATATATTGGCTTGTGCTTTTTTGGTCTTATGCCAATGTGCGCGCGTCATTTTACAGGACATTGCATGCGTTATTCTGTTTTTGCCCTTGCCAAGCACGCCTTTTCCGGCAACCGCCATTGGACGCCGATGTGGCGTGAACCTGCCCCGAAACCGCATTATGATGTGATTATTGTTGGCGGTGGAGGGCATGGACTGGCAACGGCCTATTATCTGGCCAAAGAGCATGGCATCACCAACATTGCCGTGCTGGAGAAATCCTATATCGGTTCCGGCAATGTTGGACGCAACACCACCATTATCCGCTCCAATTATCTGCAGGAGGGGAATCTGCCCTTTTACGAGCTGTCTTTGAAGCTGTGGGAAGGGCTGGAGCAGGACTTCAATTACAACGCCATGGTCTCCCAGCGCGGTGTGATTGATCTTTTCCATTCGGATGATCAGCGTGATGCCTATGCCCGGCGCGGCAATTCCATGAAAATGCATGGAGTCGAGGCCGAGATGCTGGATCAACAAGCCGTGCGCAAACTGTTGCCCTATCTCGATTTTCACCATGCCCGTTTCCCGGTGATGGGGGGGCTGTTGCAAAAACGGGGCGGTACGGTGCGCCACGATGCCGTGGCCTGGGGTTTTGCCCGTGGTGCCGACCGTCGCGGTGTGGATCTGATCCAGCATTGTGAAGTCACCGGGATCAAGCGCAATGAGGCAGGTCTGGTGGTGGGCGTTGAAACCAGCCGCGGTTTCATTGGCTGCAACAAGCTGGCACTGGCAACTGCAGGGCATAGTTCCGTGGTTGGCCGTATGGCCGGGCTGGAATTGCCGATTGAGAGTCATGTGTTGCAAGCCTTTGTGTCCGAAGGCGTCAAGCCAGTGATTGATCATGTCATCACCTTTGGCACCTCCGGGCATTTTTATATTTCCCAGTCCGACAAAGGGGGGCTGGTGTTTGGCTCTGATATTGACGGCTATTCTTCCTATGCCCAGCGCGGCAATCTGGCCATGGTGGAGCATGCGCTGGAGGAGGGGGTGTCGCTGATTCCCGGCCTGTCCCGCTTGCGGGTGCTGCGGGCTTGGGGCGGGGTGATGGATATGACCATGGATGGCTCACCGATCATTGACCGCACACCGATTGAGAACCTCTATCTGAATGCGGGCTGGTGCTATGGTGGCTTCAAGGCCACTCCGGCCTCGGGCCTGTGCTTTGCCCATCTGATTGCCAAAAACGAGCCGCATCATGTGGCGCGCCTGTTGCGGCTTGATCGCTTCCGCCGTGGTTTTGCGGTGAATGAGAGCGGCAAAGGCCCGCAACCCAACCGCCATTAATAGAATGCCATTAATAGAATTAAAGACACTTTGAGAATCCATCATGGCAAGCCTGATCACCTGTCCCCATTGCGGGGTACGCCCAAGAGAAGAATTTTCCGTGCGTGGCGATGCATCTGCGGTGCGGCCCAAAGCCAGTGCTTCGGATGATGCCTGGCATGCTTATGTTTTTCTGCGCGACAATCCCAAAGGGCGGATTATGGAGCATTGGCAGCACACGGCTGGCTGCCGTCGCTGGCTGGTGGTGGAGCGTGACAATGCCATGAGTCATGAAATCTACGCCGTGCGTGATGCCGCCGGGTTGAAAAAGGAGGCGGAGCTGTGAGCAGTTATCGTCTGTCGCAGGGCGGCATGATCCAGCGCAATCGCCCGTTGACCTTCCGCTTTGATGGCAAGCTGATGAATGGTTTTGAGGGCGATACATTGGCCTCGGCTTTGTTGGCCAATGACCAGGCGCTGGTGGGACGCAGCTTCAAATATCACCGTCCGCGCGGCGTTGTCACAGCCGGATCGGCCGAGCCGAATGCGCTGGTCAGCCTTGGCACAGGTGCGCGCACCGAGCCGAATACCCGTGCTACCATGGTGGAATTGTATGAGGGGTTGCAGGCCCGCAGCCAGAACCGCTGGCCGTCCCTGCGCTATGATATAGGCGCGGTCAATTCCGTGTTGTCCCCTGTGCTGGGGGCGGGCTTTTACTATAAAACCTTCATGTGGCCCAAGGGTTTCTGGGAAAAGGTCTATGAGCCGTTGATCCGCAGGGCGGCGGGTTTGGGCACCGCTGTGATGCAGGCCGATCCGGATCACTACGACAAAATCTGGGCGCATTGCGATCTGCTGGTGATTGGGGCTGGTCCCACCGGCCTGATGGCGGCCCTCACAGCGGCACGGGCTGGAATGCGCGTTGTGCTGGCCGATGAGGGTTTTGCGCTGGGCGGCTCGCTTCTCAATGAGACCACCCATGTGGATGGCCTGCCGGGGGCTGCGTTCGCGCAAAACTGTGTGGAGGAGCTGGCAGGCTTTGCCAATGTCACGCTTCTGCCGCGCACCACGGTGTTCGGCTGGTATGATGATAATGTGTTTGGTGCGGTGGAGCGGGTGCAAAAGCATATGGCTTCCCCCGCGCCGGAGCGTCCGGTGGAGCGGCTGTGGCGGATCATTGCCAAGCGCGCCATTCTGGCAACCGGGGCCGAAGAGCGGCCTCTGGTGTTTGGCGGCAATGATCGTCCCGGCGTGATGATGGCCGGAGCCATGCGCGCCTATCTCAACCGTTATGGTGTGGCGGCAGGGCGCTCTGTGACGATTTTCACCAATGGCGGGGCCGGGTATCGCACCGCCGCCGATCTCGTGGCAGCAGGGGTGGAGGTGGCAGCCATCGTTGATCCGCGTTCTGATGCGCCCGATCAGGCACCGGAGGGTGTGCG
>CAJYRE010000274.1 GCA_913776675.1 Rhizobiaceae bacterium | reverse complement strand
CAGTAATGCCGCGGCCGACCATGGCGGGCGTATTGGGCATAGCACGCACCATGGCGGCAGAACCCAGATGGCTTTCCATGAAAGCCAGCGTCTTGCCAGCGGCAACCGAGACAACCACCGTCTCATCACCCACCAGCGCTTTCAGCGATGGCAGAACAGCCGCCATCACCTGCGGCTTCACGGCCAGAAATAACAGACCTGCCTTGATGTCCTGAGGCGCTTCCAGAACATGTTGTACGCCTGCTTCAGCAAAGCGCGCCCTGGCGGCCTCATTGGCACCCGGATCGATGACCAGAATGGAGGATGGTTCAACACCCTTCTTCAGCCAGCCGGACAACATGGCCCCACCCATATTGCCAGCGCCCACCAGAACAATCAAACCCGCCATGCTCAGGCTTCTCCAACCGTCGTAAACAGAACCGCTTCCATGGCCGATTTGGCATCCAGACCCGACCAGATGACATATTGGAACGCCTGAAAATACACTTCACACGCCTCAACCGCACTGGAGAGCAAAACCTCAACCTGCTGATTGGTTGGCTCGGCCCCGCCTGCCAGCAACAGAGACTGGCGGAAGATCACGACATCTTCCTGCTTCCACAGATCAAAATGCCCCATCATCACCTGCCCGTTGATATGGGACAGCAGACGGATGACCTCATTGACCTTCGGCTCCGGCACACGCAAATCAAAGGCGCAGGCCAGATGCAGGGCCTCACACTCTTCCATCCAGGAAAAAGAGACGTGATAGGCAGCCCATCGGCCATTCACTGTCATGGCGATTTCATCTTCGCCAGACCGCTCAAACGACCAGTCATTATTCGAAGCCACAAACTCGATCATATCGACCGGATTGGACTGACGTTCCATTTGCAGTTCCATAAGGCTCATGCCGCACCTATCAAGCCGGGAATGCACAGGCCGACGATACGCAAAACCGCAATCGTCAAGACGCCATACACTGACCGGAAACTCTCTTCCAATGACACCCGCTACCCCCAGACTGCTTAACGCACCCTGCCCGAAACTTGCCGGGCCCGTTTCGAATCATCATTTAAAATCAGTGTATAACGGCAGGAGTCTCAAACCAGCCCCTTTGAGGGGTTTTCGCAACCGCCGCTGTGGACAGTGCTTGTGTTCTCACCTCAGAACCACAGCTTAACTGACTCTGGCCATTGCACTTTTTGGCACTATCCACATGTGGAAAAAAAACGTAACCAAACGTTAAGCATACCCAGGCGCACCACCCAAAACAGCCGTTTCAAGCCATAAAAAAAACGGTCGCAGACATCTGCAACCGTTTCAGACCGTCAATGATGATTTGCAGGAAAAATTACGGAAAAACAGGCGCAAAAGCCCGCATTCCGTAACTCTTTACTTTCCTTTGGCAGCCAATTGCGCTTCCAGCGCCTCCACCTTGGCCCGCAGGGCCTCATTTTCATCCAGCGCCTTCACGGCCATTTCCCGCACAATGTCAAATTCCTCGCGGCGGACAACATCCAGACTGTTCAACCAGCGCTCGGCCTGAGCGTGAAAGGCGGTTTCGGCCTCTTTGCGAATCCCTTGCGCGGCTCCGGCCGCATCGGTCATCAACTTGGCAAATTCATCCATGATACGGTTTGTTCCGGTGGTCATCATTGCGTTCCTTCTAAAGCAGGTTCCAAAATGGCGTGGCGCTCAGCAATCGGAAATGCGAAAACATATGCAGAAACATTCAGCAAACACCGAATGCCTCTCATCCTGACAGACGCCCAAGCGAGCAGCACACTGTGTTGTTTATGCAGGTAGGCATTCCAAACCGCGCTTGCAAGGTAAAATTCCCACCACAAAAAACAGTCTTGCCATCATTAATACCAGAATCATCTTGACGGTATAAAGGTGGCCCTCCATTTTCCGGGCAAACCATTGAGAGAATGTTCGTGAGTATAGCGCCAAGCCTTTTCGCCATCCTACCCTATCCTCAGATTGATCCGATTGCCATCAGCATCGGGCCAATCGCTGTGCGCTGGTATGGTCTTGCCTATGTTACGGGCATCATGATCGGCTGGTGGCTGGCCCGCCGGATGATTGATACGACACGGCTGTGGCCGGGCAATGCCACACCCATCACCCATAAACACCTTGATGATTTTCTGGTGTGGGCAGCTCTTGGCATCGTATTGGGCGGACGTATTGGTTACGTGCTGTTCTATGATCTGGACCCCGTTCTGGCAAACCCGATGGTGGCGCTGGAAATCTGGCGCGGTGGCATGTCGTTCCATGGTGGCCTGACGGGCGCGACCCTCGCCATGATCTTTTTTGCCCGCCGCAACGGCCTGCCCGTGTGGATGCTGTTTGATCTGGTGGCCAGTGTGGCTCCCATTGGCCTGTTTTTTGGCCGTATTGCCAATTTTATCAATGGAGAGCTGTGGGGCCGCATCAGTGATGTGCCGTGGGCCATGGAATTTCCCACGGGTGGGCCTTTTACCCGCCATCCCAGCCAGCTTTATGAAGCCGCGCTTGAAGGCATTGTGCTGTTTCTGGTGCTACAGGTTCTCGGACGCAAGACTTCTGCGCTCAAAACCCCCGGCGTCATCAGTGGTGTGTTCATCTGCGGCTATTCCATGGCCCGGATTTTTGTGGAATTTTTCCGCGAGCCGGATGTGCAATTGGGGTATCTGGCCGGTGGCTGGCTGACCATGGGCATGGTTCTGTCCATGCCGATGTTTCTGCTGGGCCTGTGGGCGATCTGGCGGGCACGCACAGCAAGCCGCAATGCAGAGGTTTCAGAAACATGAAGCGGGAGCCAGAGGCCATGACCACTCCCCTCGGAGAAAAGATCAAAAATCTGGTGCGCATCAACGGTCCGATGAGCGTAACCGATTATTTTGCACTGTGCCTTTCCGATCCTGAATTCGGTTATTACCGCACCCACGAACCCTTTGGCACTTCGGGTGATTTTATCACCGCTCCGGAAGTCAGCCAGATTTTTGGTGAAATGATCGGCGTTTTTCTCGTCAATGCCTGGAAGCGCCATGGGCTGCCCAATCCCGTGCGGCTGACGGAAATCGGCCCCGGGCGCGGCACCATGATGAGCGACATGCTGCGGGTAATTGCCAAGCTCGCGCCCGACCTCTACCGGGATTCCACCGTGCATCTGGTGGAAACCAGTCCGCGCCTTCGGCAGGTGCAGCATGACACCCTGGTGGATCACATTGACAAGATTGCCTGGCATGACAGCGTGGATCAGGTGCCCGATGGCTTTATCCTGCTGGTGGCCAACGAATTGTTTGATGCCATTCCCATCCGCCAATTCGTCAAGGTGGGCGCGCATTTTGTCGAGCGCGTCGTCAGCCTTGGTGAAGACAATGACCTGATCTTCAGCATCGGCACGGCGGTGCTGGACCCTTCGTTTTTGCCGCAAGGGTCAGAAACCATGGCAGATGGCACCATTTATGAATTTTCGCCCGCCCGGCGTGCCGTGATGGATATGCTGTGCCAACGCCTGAAACAGGAAGGCGGCACGGCCCTGATTATCGATTATGGCCATATGGCCACCAGTTTCGGCGACACGTTGCAAGCCTTGCGGGCCCACAATTATGATCCGCCACTGGCGCATCCCGGCGTTGCCGATCTGACAAGCCATGTGGATTTCGAGGATCTGGCCCGCACGGCCATCAGCGCAGGCGTTTCCCTGACCGGCTGCATGCGGCAGGGTGATTTTCTGGTGGGCCTCGGCATCAAGGACCGGGCCGGATCACTGGGACGCGGCAAGGATGCCGCCACCCAGAACATGCTGATCGAAGCTGTCAACAGGCTGGCAGGAGCCGGAGAAGGCCGAATGGGGGAACTGTTCAAGGTTCTTGCCGTGTCCACCCCCGCCCTTTCACTGGCACCCTTTCGCCCCTTAAGCTCATAAAGGCAACGCCATGGCCTCGCATACTCCTCAGCCGCTGCAAAGCCCACTGCTGGCCCGCGCTCACGCGGCTGGCATCACCCATGGTTTTTTCACCCGTGTGGGTGGCGTATCACACGGCATCTATCAAGGCCTGAACGTCGGCCTCGGCTCGGCGGATACGCGCGACCATGTGATGGAAAACCGCAGCCGTGTGGCGGGCTGGTTTGGACAGGACGAAAACCACCTGATCACCGTGCATCAGGTTCATTCCCCGGATGTGGTTGTGGTCACGCAACCCTTCAGCCATGATCGTCCGCAAGTGGATGCCATGGTAAGCGCAACGCCAGGGCTGGTGCTGGGTGTGCTGTCAGCCGATTGCGGCCCGATTCTGTTTGCCGATCCCGTACACCGGGTTATCGGAGCCGCCCATGCCGGCTGGAAAGGGGCACTGACGGGTGTGCTGGAAAACACCATTGATGCCATGATTGAGCTTGGTGCCGCGCGGCAAAACATTATCGCCACTCTTGGCCCCAGCATCAGCGGCAAAGCCTATGAGGTGGGGCCGGAATTTGTGGAGCGTTTTATCGCCCATGATCCGTCTTATGCGGCATTTTTCACCCCATCCACCAAGCCGGGACATGCGATGTTTGACTTGCCGGGCCTGACCGTGAAAAGATTGCAAGATGCCAGAATCATGGCGGATATGCTGGGTGTATGCACCTATCATGCGCCAGAATCCTTCTATTCCTATCGCCGCACCACCCACGCCGGTGAGCCCGATTATGGACGTCAGGTGTCCGCCATTTACCTCAAGGAGAGTGCCCAATGACGCTTCACTTTTCGCAAGCCGAATATGCCTCGCGTCTCGATCGCCTCAAAGCCCGCATGGCTCAGGAAAAGCTGGATGCCATTCTGCTGTTTGCGCAGGAAAGCATGTATTGGCTGACAGGCTATGACACCTTTGGTTACTGTTTTTTCCAGACACTGGTGGTCAAGGCCGATGGATCGATGACGCTGCTGACACGCTCTGCCGATCTGCGTCAGGCGCGTCATACCTCGACCATCGACAACATCCTCATCTGGGTGGACCGCACCAATGCCGACCCGACCAGCGACCTGAAGAATCTGCTGAACGATCTGGACCTGCTGGGCTGCCGAATCGGCGTGGAATATGACACCCACGGCATGACCGGCCGCGTGGCACGCCTGCTGGACAACCAGTTGATGAGCTTCTGTGAACTCATAGACGCCTCCTATCTGATCAGCGAATTGCGCCTGCTCAAAAGCACGGAAGAAATTGCCTATGTGAAAAAAGCGGCCCAACTGGCCGACGATGCGCTGGATGCGGCCTTGCAGCTCACCCGGGCCGGTGCCGATGAGGCTGCCATTCTGGCCGCCATGCAGGGAGCCGTGTTTGCAGGCGGCGGCGATTATCCGGCCAATGAATTCATCCTTGGCTCCGGGCAGGATGCCCTGCTGTGCCGCTACAAGGCCGGACGCCGCACACTGGATGCGCAAGACCAGTTGACGCTGGAATGGGCGGGTGTTTCTGCACATTATCACGCTGCCATGATGCGCACCGTGGTGATTGGAGAGCCAACACCGCGGCATGTGGAGCTGTTTGATGCCTGTCAGGAAGCCATTCAGGAGATTGAAACCGTCATGCGCCCCGGCCACACCTTTGGCGATGTGTTTGATGCGCATGCCCGTGTGCTGGATGAACGCGGCCTGACCCGGCATCGGCTGAATGCCTGCGGTTATTCGCTGGGTGCGCGGTTCTCTCCCTCGTGGATGGAGCATCAGATGTTCCACGCCGGCAATCCGCAGCCCATCCTGCCGGATATGTCGCTGTTCATCCATATGATCATTATGGATTCCGAGCGCAATACGGCCATGACACTGGGCCACACCTATCTGACAGGCGAGGATGCACCGCAGGCACTTTCGCGGCATCCGCTCGAAATGATTGTGAAATAGTACAATATTGAGCTAAAATTTA
>CAJYRE010000273.1 GCA_913776675.1 Rhizobiaceae bacterium | reverse complement strand
CGTGCGTGTGCTGCGATGAACAGGTCGTTCCCGCCTATCAGCGTTCCCTGCTTTTCCAAGGCGGTCCGAATCTCTGCATAGTGACGAGCCGCCAGATCATCATAGGCCATAACCGCAATCTGTTCCAACAACCCTTCCACTAGACGCGTGAGCCGCTCTGATCCTCTGCGTTCCAGACCAAACAGAATTTCTGACAGGGCAATAGAACTCAGACAAATATCATCACGGGTAAGGCCATGGAGAGCGTCAGCCGCTCTGCCCATCGGATTTCGCACCACATCTGAGATGATGTTGGTATCGAGCATGTAGCGTGCGGTTATCATAGATCAACCGGCCTCGGCGGTGGATCATTCAGATCAAAATCTGGAAAATCCTCCTCAATCGGTGGCTGGCTGCGCAGCCACTCGATCAGATTTTGTTTCTTGTCTTTGAAAGGCTCAATGATGATCCGCTCGCCTTCCTTGCGCATGATCACCTCATCGCCGGGAAAGTCAAATTCCACGGGGATGCGAACGGCGCGATTACGTCCGTTTTTGAACACCCGCACATGTCTTTCCTGCTCCACGCTCATCTTCGCCTCCATCGTTTGGCATAGGCTCTAGCATATGCCAAACGATTGTTTGATGCAAATTACCGCTTGACCTCCCACGTGGTCACGCGCTCGCCCGTGTCTTTATCCTTGCCGTCCTTGAGCTGAATGCCCTTGGCCAGCAGATCATCGCGGATCTTGTCAGCTTCTGCAAAGTTTTTGCTTTTCAGCATTTCAAGGCGCATTTGCACAAGGGCATCGATGGCGGCAGACAGATCGTCGCTCACCTCTGCTTTTTCCGGCAGCAGGCCAAGCAGTGCCGCACTGGCCGCAAAGGATGGCAGCAGCGATGCATCCGCATTGGCCGCAGCCGCCAGCGCATGCAAAGCCTGCACGGCGGCAACCGTGTTCAGGTCATCTTTCAGCGCATCCAGCACGCTTTGATCTGGTAGCGCATTGCCAGCATCACCAGTTGGCCATTTGGCAATCAGCCGCTCGGCCTCCTCCAGCCGCTTCATCGAAAAATCAATCGGCTCCCGATAATGCGTCATCAACATCGCCAACCGCAGCACTTCGCCCGGCCATGTTCGACCGCCAAAATTTTCCGTGTCCAGCAATTCGTTGATGGTGAAGAAATTGCCGTCGGACTTCGACATTTTCTTGCCTTCCACCTGCACGAAGCCATTGTGCATCCACACATTGGCCATCACGCTGGTGTCGTTGGCGCAGCAGGATTGGGCAATTTCATTTTCATGATGCGGGAAGATCAGGTCCAGTCCGCCGCCGTGAATATCGAACACCTCACCCAGATAGCGCTTGGACATGGCTGAGCATTCGATATGCCAGCCCGGACGGCCACGGCCCCAGGGGCTTTCCCAGCCGGGTTCGTGTTCGCTGGAAAGCTTCCACAGCACAAAATCACCGGGATGCTTTTTATGGGCCTCAACGGCAATGCGCGCACCCGCCTGCTGCTCGTCCAGATTACGCTTGGAGAGCTGGCCGTAAGCGGCCATGGATTTGGTATCAAACAGCACTTCGCCTTCCGCCACATAGGCATGGCCCTTGGCAATCAGCGTTTCAATGATGTCAATCATCTGCGGGATATTGTCGGTGGCGCGGGGCTCCACCGTCGGCTCAAGGCAGCCAAGGCGGGCGACATCAGCGTGGAACTGGTCCGCCGTCTTTTGCGTCACCTTGGCAATGGCATCATTGAGCGGCAGATCGGGAAAGTCGCGCAAGGCACGCGCGTTGATCTTGTCATCCACGTCGGTGATGTTGCGGGCATAGGTCACATGTTTTTCGCCATAGATATGCTTGAGCAGGCGATAAAGCACATCAAACACAATCACAGGCCGGGCATTGCCGATATGGGCAAAATCATACACGGTTGGGCCGCACACATACATGCGCACGTTTTCTGGGTCGATGGGGGTAAAATCAACCTTGCTGCGCGTCAGTGTGTTGTAAAGCTTGAGGCCGTCGGCCATGTCTGTCTCCCAGATAGAAATTACCCGGCTGGACCGGAGCGTTTATCATCTGGGACTTTGCGAGAGACGAAAACGGCCGGGCCAGCGCATGCGCTAGCGAATAATGATCCAGCAAATAATGCAGGTGCTCGTTTTCATGGAATGCTTTATGGCCCGCAGGACGATTTTGGTCAAGAGGTTCAGACGTGCCGATATTGTCGATCAAGAGAGATTATTTTTTCCTGTGCCATAGGGATGTCAATAAACAATCCTTCATTTGAAGACATGGGTGGTCGGGGTTATGGTGCGGCCACTGTTGTTCAAGGACTCTCTCATGCCGCGCATTCTCTCTCGGGCAAAATACCACTCTGTTTGCCTCGCGTTCAGTTTTTCCGTTCTGGCTCCCGCCGCTGTTTGGGCGGCCAATCCGCCGGTGTCCACCCAATGGGGGGTGGTGAACGAGCCGGATTATCCCGCCAATCTATGCGCTACCCTCAGCGCCGGGCTGCAATCCACCCAAGGGTCGCTGGATGCCGTGGATGCTGATGGCAAGACACCCCATCCCGATCAGGAGCGCTTGCAGGCGGCCATCAATGCCTGTGCATCCGGTGCTGTAAAGCTGGTGGTCGGCGATGGCGGCAAGGATGCCTTTTTGAGCGGGCCGCTCACCTTGAAATCGGGCGTGACCCTATGGATCGACAAGGGTGTCACACTCTTTGCCTCCCGTGACCCCAAGGACTATGACACCGGCGAGGGCAATTGCGGCACAGCCAACCAATCGGCCAAAAAAACCTGCAAGCCGTTGATTGAAGTCAAGGACACGCAAAATGCCGGGATTGTTGGCGAAGGGCGCATTGATGGCCGTGGCGGCTCGCTGCTTTTGTCGGGTGACAATGCCCAAAAACGCTCTTGGTGGGATGTGGCCTGGCAATCCAAGCAGGGCCTGAAGCAACATGCTTTTCGTCTGGTGCAGATCAACGGCGGGCAGGATTTTACCCTGCATGACATAACCCTGATGAACAGCCCGAATTTTCATGTGGTCAGCGATGGTCTGGACGGGCTGCTGGCCTGGGGCCTGAAAATCCTGACGCCAAGCGCGGTCTATACCCGCCCTGCCTATGCCTGCCCCGAAGGGACCACGCCCGATAAAATCACGCCCGCAACCTGCTTTACCCCCGATACGGTCAAAAATACCGATGGCTTTGATCCCGGCCAATCGCAGCGGGTTTTGCTGGCCTACAGCTATATCAGCACCGGCGATGATCACGTGGCCATCAAGGCGGGCGGCCAAAAGCCATCCAGTCAGATGACCTTTGCGCACAATCACTTTTATTATGGTCATGGCATGTCGATTGGTTCAGAAACCAATTCGGGCGTTGAAGATATTGCCGTGTATGATCTGACCATGGATGGCTATGACAGCCCGAACGGCAACGGCTTGCGCATCAAATCCGATGCGTCCCGCGGCGGCAAGGTCACCAATGTGCTGTTCAGCGATGTGTGTATGCGCAATACGCGCTATCCCATGGTGTTCGATACCCATTATTCGGACAATACGGGCAATCTTCTGCCTGATTTTTCCGGCATCACTGTGCGCAATCTGCATTATACCGGCAGCAAGGCCTATGACGGCGGTTATGTTGTGCTGCGCGGCATCCAGCAGGATGGGCAGTACCTGCCGCTGGGGCTGGTTTTGGATACCGTGCAGTTTGATGGGGCTCAGCCGACATTTTTAGGCTCCACCGATACGTCTGGCAAGGAGAAGCCCAGCAACGTGCATGTCACTCTGGGCCTCGGCCCGGTCAGCTTTGCTGATAAACTGGTGGCCGATCCCAAAGCCCGGTTCAAGATCACCAATCTGATGGATGGCATGCCTGTGGAGACGCTGGATTGCTCTTCGGCCTTTGTGCCATTCTCCAGCGTTGTCGAAGGCGCGCCGATCTAAACAGGCATCTTGGCCCGCCCCTTTTGCAGGGGCGGGACCGTTTTCTATCAGGCGCGGTGTTCGCGCCCCAGAGACACATATTTCGTAAAGCCGCATCTTTGCGCTTCTCTGGCGTTCAGCATATTGCGCAGATCCACCAGCACAGGTGACGCCATTTCGGCGGCAATGGCCTTGAAATCATAAGCCTTGAAAATCATCCAGTCGGTGAGAATCACCAGAATGTCAGCGTTTTTCGCCGCATCCTTTGGAGACTGAACCATGGTCACATCCGGCAGCAACTTGGCCGCCTCATGTGGATTAGACGGATCATAAGCCACGACTTCCGCACCCAGTTGTTGAAGCGCTGGTAACACCACAAGACTGGTGCTTTCGCGCATGTCATCGGTCTGGCCCTTGAAGGTCACGCCCAGCACGGCAATCTTCTTGCCTTTGACATCACCGCCAGCGGCACCGACGATTTTGCCCACCATATCCATCTTGCGCTTGTTGTTGGCATCAACGGCGGCTGAAACCACCATGGAACGCACATCGGCGTCCGATGCCGTGGCAATCAAAGCACGGGTATCCTTGGGAAAGCAGGAGCCGCCCCAGCCGGGGCCGGTGTTGAGAAAGCCGGGGCCAATGCGCTTGTCAAAGCCCAGACCACGCGACACATCATCCACCTCGGCACCAACCGCTTCACAGAGATTGGCGATTTCATCGATAAAGCTGATCTTGACGGCCAAAAACGCATTGGCGGCATATTTGATCAGCTCTGCGGTTTGAATGCCGGTTTTGAAATAGGGCACTTTGCCATGCAGCACCAAGGGGGCGTAGATCCGCTCCATCATCTCGGCCGCTTCGGCATCTTCCACGCCAACCACAACGCGATCCGGCTCGAGAAAGTCTTTGATGGCCGCGCCTTCACGCAAAAACTCCGGGTTGGAGGCCACGGCAATGCGCGCATCCGCCGAGACGTTTTGCTGGGCAATCTCAAAAACCCGGCTGTTGGTGCCCACCGGCACCGTGGATTTGGTGACAATCACCGTAAAGCCGGTGGTGGCCTGGGCAATTTCGGCGGCTGCTGCATAGACATATTTCAGATCAGCGCGGCCGGTGCCGTTTTCGGTGGGTGTGCCAACCGCAATGAAGATCGCGTCGCGGTCACGCACGCTGGCGGCCACATCGGTGCTGAAGGAGATGCGGCCCGCTTGCACATTGCGCTGCACCAGTTCATCAAGACCCGGCTCATAGATCGGCATCTTGCCAGCGCGCAGCATGGCAATCTTGTTTTCGTCCTTATCGACGCAAATGACCTCATGACCCAATTCAGCAAAGCAAGCACCGCTGACCAGGCCAACATAGCCGGTGCCTACCATTGTCACGCGAACTCTCATCGTTACGCCGCTTTCTTCATCTTCCGAGACGACATGAAACGTCCAATGCCAGCACTCGTCGCTGGCGGGCTAAGGTTAAGTCACCTCTCGCGGCTTTTTTCAACCCGAACATCGGCGGTTCACTAAAAAAGTGGGGGGTAACTGTGCTGATTTCGAGGCGGCGTAAGTCTTTGTCACCTTTGATGGCGGTTCCGCTTGCATCAAAGCCGGGTTTCTTCTAACAGAGAAGAGTTCATTCACTGTTTGTTCCGTTTTTGCGGAGCCGTTTCGCAGGATTTTTGCTCCATGGCCAAGGCCAAGACCCAATTCGTCTGCCAAAATTGCGGCACAGTTCACAACCGCTGGGCGGGCAAATGCGATGGCTGCGGCGAGTGGAACACCATTGTTGAAGAAGACCCGATGGGGGGCATCGGCTCCGGTCCAGGCAAGGCACCGAAAAAGGGTCGCCCGGTAACGCTGACCTCGCTGTCTGGCGAGATTGAGGAAGCACCGCGCATTCCCACAGGTCTCTCGGAGCTGGACCGTGCCACCGGCGGCGGCTTTGTGCGCGGCTCGGCGGTGTTGATTGGTGGCGATCCGGGCATTGGCAAATCGACGCTGCTGATGCAGGCCGCCGCAGCCCTTTCGCGCAAAGGCCATCGCGTGATTTACGTTTCCGGTGAAGAGGCGGTGGCGCAGGTGCGGCTGCGCGCCCAGCGGCTGGATGCCGCCAATACCGATGTGCTTCTGGCCGCAGAAACCAATGTTGAGGATATTCTGGCCACCGTATTTGAGGGTAAACGTCCCGATCTGGTGATTATTGATTCGATCCAGACGCTGTGGAGCGACACCGCCGATTCGGCCCCCGGCACGGTCACGCAGGTGCGCACCGGGGTGCAGGCGATGATCCGCTTTGCCAAACAGACCGGGGCGACCATGGTGCTGGTCGGCCATGTGACCAAGGAAGGGCAGATTGCTGGTCCGCGCGTGGTCGAGCATATGGTCGATGCCGTTTTGTATTTTGAGGGCGATCGCGGCCATCATTATCGCATCTTGCGCACGGTGAAGAACCGTTTTGGCCCCACGGACGAAATCGGCGTGTTTGAAATGTCGGATCGGGGGCTTCGGCAAGTGGCCAATCCGTCCGAGCTGTTTTTGGGCGAGCGCAATGAAAAAGCGCCCGGTGCCGCCGTGTTTGCTGGCATGGAAGGCACGCGCCCGGTGCTGGTCGAGGTGCAGGCGCTGGTTGCGGCGACATCGCTTGGCACACCGCGCCGGGCGGTGGTGGGGTGGGATTCCAGCCGCCTTGCGATGATTCTGGCAGTGCTGGAGGCCCATTGTGGCGTGCGGCTGGGCCAGCATGATGTTTATCTCAATATTGCTGGTGGCTATAAAATCAATGAGCCTGCCGCTGACATTGCTATTGCCTCGGCACTGGTGTCTTCGCTTGCGGGCGTGGCTTTGCCCGCCGATTGCGTATATTTTGGTGAAATCAGCCTGTCCGGAGCCGTGCGGCCCGTTTCGCAAACCGGCCAGCGCCTTAAAGAGGCCGAAAAGCTGGGCTTTTCTTCAGCCGTCCTGCCTGCGTCGTCAGCCGATATGCCAAAGAGCGGCGGGCGGTGGAATGAAATTGAAAGTCTCACAGACCTTGTGGTGCGCATTGCTGGATCAAAGCTCAAATCACGTCAACAACAGGATGATGATTGATCCTTTCGCTTCGTCAAATCGTGGTGTAAGGAGAGGCCCAATGACGCAACAAAACGAAGTTACAGAACAAGGCCTGCGTTGGCGCTGACACGTGTTTGTCATTGACCAGGCCTGCTCTCGGAGTTGAACTGAATGCCCATTACGATTTTCGACGGTATTGTCATCGGTGTGACGCTGTTCTCAGCCGTTCTTGCGATGATACGCGGCTTTTCGCGTGAAGTTCTGTCGATTGCGAGTTGGGTTGGGGCGGTTGCTGCGGCCTATTATCTCTATCCTGTTGCTCTGCCTTACGCGCAGAGCCACACGGGAGATCAGCGCATTGCGGTTGCGGCATCCGCGGGCGGTATCTTTCTGATCGCGTTGATCCTGATTTCCTTCATCACCTCACGTATTGCCGATTTCATTATTGATAGCCGGGTTGGGGCGCTGGATCGTACCCTTGGCTTTTTGTTTGGCGCAGCCCGTGGCATTCTGCTGCTCGTGGTGGCTGTTGCCTTCTGGAACTGGCTGATTGATGCCAAGCAGCGCCCGGAATGGGTGAACAATGCCAAGTCCAAGCCGTTCTTGGATGCGCTGGTTGTGAAGCTTGAAGGTGCCTTGCCAAAAGACATTGAGCCGCAATTGCGGGCCCGCATTCTGGGCAAGGAGCAGCCAGCGCCTTCGGATGGTCAGGCTCCGGCTGAAGATGCAAC
>CAJYRE010000272.1 GCA_913776675.1 Rhizobiaceae bacterium | reverse complement strand
GCTGGTGTAGATCATCATGCCAATGGCACCGATGAACATGATGGTGTTGCGCAGCGCCACCGAGGCGCTGGCCCCCACGGCGGATTTGATCTGTGTGGCATCGGCCGTGAGGCGCGAGACAATTTCGCCGGATTGGTTGATGTCGAAAAAGGCAGGCGAGAGGCGGCTCACATGGGCAAACACATCGCGGCGGATGTCGGACACAATCCGCTCGCCAATGGTGATGACGTAATAATAACGCAGCGCGCTGGACACGGCCATGATGATGGCCAGCACGATCATCATGGCGAAATATTTGTTGATGAAGCCGGAATCGCTTGATGCAAAGCCGTGATCAATCATCCGACGCACGGCCAGCGGCAGGATCAGGGTGGTGATGGCCGCCAGCGCCAGAAAAAACAGGGCGGCAAACACCATGCTGCGGTAGCGCATCAGATAGGGCGTGAGGCGGCCAAGCGGCTTGAGGGAGCGACGTTTTTTTGTCTCAGCGGCTGCAATTTCAGACAATGCGGCTTTCTCCTCCATGGCCTTGTCGACTGTTGCGCCGGGGGCCTTGTTATCTCTGTGACCTTCATGTATAGGCTGCCCATCAAATTGGGAAGCTTAGACAGAAATGTCTATGGCTTCATGTATTGAATTGGGTCGGCTGACGCAATCGCGGCAAAGAGACCCCCCGGCACAGCAGGAAAAGCGTCATGAAGGCTAACATTCATCCAGACTACCACAAGATCAAGGTTGTTATGACCGACGGCACCGAATACGAAACCTTCTCCACATGGGGTTCTGAAGGTCAGGTCATGAACCTCGAAATCGATTCCAAGTCTCACCCAGCATGGACCGGCGGCAACCAGCAGCTCATGGACCGTGGTGGTCGTCTCTCCAAGTTCAACAAGCGTTTCGGCGGCCTCGGCCTCTAATTTTTGCGCTTGGATTACAATAAAAAAGCCGGGTTCGTTTGAACGAATCCGGCTTTTTTATTTCGTGTCACCGCGACAAAAATCTGCTTTCAGCACCCGTTCTTTTGAGTCTATCAAGACCATGATAACGGGAGACTGAGCGCAATGACCACCATTCCTTTTACCACACTGGATGTCTTCACGACTGAGCCGTTCAAGGGCAATCCGCTGGCGGTGATTCTGGATGGTTGCAGTCTGTCGCAAGTGCAGATGCAGGCGATTGCCGCAGAATTTGGCTATTCGGAGACCACGTTTGTGTTGCCGCCCAAGGATGCCGCCAACACAGCCGAGGTGCGGATTTTTACGCCGGTGGCGGAAATTCCCTTTGCCGGTCACCCTAATGTCGGTACCGCCATTGCACTTGCGCAGCAGGGCGCGCTTTTCGGCCAAGCCCTGGGTGATGAATTGCGTTTTGAAGAAAAGGCTGGCCTGGTCAAGGTTCGGCTGGGCCGGGATGACAATCAGGCACTCATCGCCACAATCCGCGCACCAAAGCCTCTTTCGGTCAGTGATGCCATCTCGGTGGCTTCGGTCGCTAAGGCCATGTTGCTGCAAACGGATGATATTGTTGTGGCAAACCATGCTCCTGCATTTGTTTCGGTGGGGCTGAAATTTATTGCTGTTGAACTCGCAGGGCTTGATGCCTTGGCACGTGCCAAGCCGAATCTTGAGGCTTTGGCCGAGCTTGTCAAAACTCATGAGACAGAACAGACCGATGGGGCGACGTTTCTCTATTGCCGGGTTGGGGATGATCATATCCGCGCCCGGATGTTTTCGCCTTTCGACAATGTGCCTGAAGATCCGGCAACGGGCAGCGCATCGGCAGCCCTTGGGGCTTATCTCACCCAACTCTCATCGGAGCCGAGCATGACGCGCACCATTCTGGTGGAGCAGGGGGTGGAAATGGGTCGCCGCAGCCTGATCACCATCACGGCTGAGAAAGTCGATGGCCGCATCGCAAGCGTTGATATTTCCGGTCAGGCTATCAGCGTTATGCAGGGGACCATTACGGTCTGACCAGCAAGGTCACGGACCAGATCACAAAGGCCAGAACCGCCAACCTCCAGAAATCACGCCGACGGCGCAAGCCCGGAAGGTCAAGCGGCTTGATCAGATGCACCGCCATGACCAGAATCAGAAAAAGAGAGATGGCTTTGGTCATTGAAGTGAATCACGCTTCCCGGTAAATCCTTCCTTAGGGAGGACATGTTTTCATCATACGCAGGGTTTTTCACTCCTGCGTTACCGTCATGGTAATGGCAATGCAAGCATGTGCGAGAGGTGGAGATCGTATGGCCAGAAAAATTTTCCCTGTAATTTCCTTGCTTCTCGGCACCCTGTTTTTGTTTCTAGGCAATGGCTTACATGGTCTTTTGCTGCCGGTGCGCGGCTCATCCGAAGGCTATTCCAATGAAGTCCTGGGCCTGTTGGGAACGGCTTGGGCGACGGGATTTGTTGTTGGCTGTTTTGTGGCTCCCAAAGTGGTCATGCGCATTGGTCATGTGCGGGCCTTTTCCAGTTTCATTGCTGTTATCGCTATCATTGCCTTGATGACCGGGATTATCGTCGAGCAGCATTCATGGGTGCTGTTGCGGGCGTTGACCGGCTTTTGCACCGCCGGCACCTCGATGATTATTGAGAGCTGGTTGAACGAGCGCGCCAGCAACGAGAGCCGTGGGGCGATTTTCTCCTTCTATATTTCCGTGACACTGATGGGTGTTGTGGGCGGGCAGATGATGGTGGCGTTTGGCAATGTGCATACGCCTGTTCTGTTCATGATTTGCGGTATTCTCTATTGTCTGGCCATGCTGCCAACCACGCTGTCCAATGCCGCATCGCCGCAGCCATTGCGCTCGGTGAAGCTGGATTTGCCCAGCCTGTTTCGCAATTCGCCTGTGTCTTTTGTGGGAATTTTGCTGATTGGCATCGCCAATGGAGCCTATGGTACGCTTGTTGCGGTGTTCGGGGCGCGCGTGGGACTCTCCGATATTACCATTGCCAGCATGTTGAGCATCACCATTTTTGCCGGGGCGGCGGCGCAATTTCCCGCAGGTCGTCTCTCAGACACGATAGACAGGCGCTATGTTCTGGCGGGCATTGCCATCATTGCGTTGTTGGCTGCCCTGATCTTGTTTGCGGTACAGCCCTCGGCCGCCGTTGTGCTGATTCCGCTGGTGGCAATTTACGGGGCGGCGGCCAATTCGCTCTATCCCATCGCGGTGGCTCATGCCAATGACTATGCGGACAGCGGTGATTTCGTCAAAGTGTCTGGCGGGCTGCTGCTGCTGTTCGGGATTGGCACCATTATCGGGCCAACCATTGGCGGGCCGGTGATGACCTATTTTGGCCCGCATGCGCTGTTTGCGGTGACGGCTGTGGCCCATGCGCTGCTGGTTGTGTATGCTATTTTCCGCAGTCGGTTGCGGCAGGCCCTGCCGCCGGAAGAACGCGAAAGCTTTGCCCATGCCCCCGGTCCGGTTGCCACGATGACAGCCACCCCGCAATCCGTGACACTGGACCCGCGCGCAGATCGGGCCGACTTGGCCGAGCATCACAAGGAGAATTGAGCCATGACATTTGATGCAGATCGCCCCGCGAAAAAGCCGGATCATGAGATTGGTTGCGACCTATCCTTGTTGTCTGTTGAGGAGCTGCAAAAGAGAATCACTTTGCTCGAAAACGAAATAAACCGCCTTAAAATCGAATCAGAGAGTAAAAAAGCAGGAAAAATGGCGGCTGAAGCGCTGTTTCGGGGTTTAAAATAGTCTGACTTGCTTCAAAATATTACACTGGCGTGGCCAGAAAAATCGACAAAAGACAACCCGTGATAGCGCAGAAAATGATAAACGTTGGTCTTACAAGGCACAGTATTAATCAGATATTAGGCATTATGTGAGAATTTATAAACTATCCAGTTCTTCTGGATGCAGGCGTTTTCCCATTTTAGGAAAATAGTCTGATTTTCCTCCCTGTTTTACCTTGAGAGCCGCTTGTGCGGCTCTTTTTTTACGTGGATCAACTTCGCGCAAAACTGTGGGAATTAACCTTTTCTTAAGAAACGACTTGCGGATTTGCGCTATTGGTAGCATCTTGAAGTCCAAGCAAGGATACTGAGAAAAGTCCAAACGGTGGTAGAAATTCCAAACGCTATGGACTGGGCTTCATTTTTGATCGCGCTACCGAATGTGTGATGCGTAGGACAGGGGTTAATGTCGATGTCAGAACTCGGATTGAATACGGTTAGCTTTGCAGGCCGCGCCGCGTCGTCGCCGCAGTTCAAGGTAACCTATACTGAGGGCATGAGCCTGGTTGAGGAAACCGCCGCTTATCTCGACGGCCCCGGCCGCTCCGCTGCCAAGGTGCTGCCGCGGATGGCCTCGGTGCTGTATGCCGCAGAGTCCATGCGCCTCACCACCCGCCTGATGCAGATGGCATCCTGGTTGCTGCTGCAGCGCGCTGTCAACAATGGCGAAATGTCGCGCGATCAGGTGATCTCTGAAAAGAGCAAGGTTCGCCTTGATGGCTTTAATGTTGATCGTAACGCGCCGGGCTGGAATGATCTGCCGGAAGCCTTCCGTGATTTGATAGAGCGTTCTTTGCGCCTGCAAAATCGCATTGCGCTTCTGGACCGTGAAATCTACCGTCCAGTTGATCCATCAATTGTACCGGACAATGAAAACAGCGTGCAGGCACAGCTTAATCTGCTGCGCACGGCTTTTGACGCGAGCTGATCAACGCCCCTTCGTATCAGCATATTTATGACCCGGTTCTGCTTTGCAGTGCCGGGTTTTGTATGTGCAGATGGATATGGATCGGCGGTAGATGGGTATTGTCGATACGATGCGAATGTTTCTCGGCAGGCGAATGAGGGTGGAAACGGCATAGAATAGCGTTTGCTTCATTTATATATGCCAGACAATAACAACCCTCGGACGCCGGGCAGGCGTCCGAGGGTTGTTATCAAACAATCAATGATGCTTACGCTGCCTTTTCGAGATCCTGTTTCCACGATCCCTTGGCGGCAAGGCTGTTCATCTGGGCGCGGTGGCTAAAGGCGCGTTGGCCAGCGGCGACATTCTCGGAACGGCCACCCCAAGCCTTCAGGGCGCTGTCTTGCAATGCGCGGCCATAGGAATAGGTGAGCGCCCAAGGCAGATCATAGCCCGCATTCATGGCCGAGAGATGGGCTGTGGCTTCTTCGGTGCTCTGGCCGCCGGAGAGGAAGGCAATGCCGGGAACGGAAGAGGGGACGGTTGCCTTCAGCACCTTCACGGTCTGCTCGGCCACTTGCTCAACCGATGCCTTGCGGGCATTTTTGCCGTCAATCACCATGTTGGGCTTGAGAATCATGCCTTCCAGCTTGACGCGGGCGTCATAGAGGTCGTTGAACACGGTGCGCAGCACCCATTCCGTCACTTCTGCACATTTGGCAATGTCGTGGGTGCCCGGTGCGCCATCCATCAGCACTTCCGGCTCGACGATGGGCACAATGCCTGCTTCCTGGCAGAGAGCGGCATAATAGGCCAAGGCCTGGCTGTTGGCCTTGATGGAGCCCCAGGTGGGCAGGCCATCGGCAATGGCAATCACGCCGCGCCATTTGGCAAAGCGCGCACCGGCCTTGTAATAATTGGCAAGACGTTCGCGCAGACCATCGAGACCTTCGGTGAGGGTTTCACCGGGGAAACCCGCCATCGGCTTGGCACCTGTATCCACCTTGATGCCCGGAATCGAGCCAGCGGCTTTGATGATGTCCACGAACGGCGTGCCGTCTGCGGCCTTTTGAAACAGCGTCTCTTCATAGAGAATAACGCCGGAGATATACTTCTTCATGGCGTCGTCGGAGCGAAACAGCATTTCGCGGTAATCGCGGCGGCTTGTTTCCGTCGATTCAAGACCAATCGTGTCAAAACGCTTTTTGATGGTAGCTGTGGATTCGTCTGCGGCCAGAAGCCCTTTGCCGTTCGCAACCATCTTCACGGCGATGTCTTCAAGTCTCTCACTCATGCCATTCTCCCAAAAACGTGATTAGCTATCATCGCGTAACAGAAGATTATGGCAGGGGAAATGGGGGGCTAAGTCATTGAAACGATTGAAATCATTTCAATCGTTTTAAAATTCAATATTTTTTTAAAGAAATTAGGCGCGGCATTTTGTTCCATGCCGCGCCCAGTTTATTTTGCTGTTGGATCAGGCTGTTTTGCTCAAAACGGTCACGCCCGGAAGTTCCTTGCCTTCCATCCACTCCAGGAATGCGCCGCCTGCGGTGGAAACGTAGGAGAAATCATCGGCGACGCCCGCATGGTTCAGGGCCGAGACGGTATCGCCGCCACCGGCCACAGACACCAGCGTACCAGCCTTGGTGCATTCCGCAGCATGTTTGGCAGCCGAGACGGTGGCAGCATCAAACGGCGGAATTTCAAAGGCACCAAACGGGCCGTTCCACACCAGCGTTGCCGCCTTGGAAATCCATTCGTTGACCACAGCAACCGATTGCGGGCCAACATCCAGCATCATGGCGTCGGCTGGAATGGCGGAAACGCTTACGGTTTCATTGGCGGCATGGGCTTTGAATTCGCGGGCCACCACGCCATCCACCGGCAGCACAATGGTGCAGCCTGCGGCTTCTGCCTTGGTGAAAATCTGCTTGGCGGTGTCGGTGAGGTCGTGTTCGCACAGCGATTTGCCCACATTGATGCCTTGAGCGGCCAGGAACGTATTGGCCATGCCACCGCCAATCACCAGCGCATCCACCTTGTTCACGAGGTTCATCAGTAGGTCGATCTTGGACGAGACCTTTGCGCCGCCAACAATGGCAACAACCGGATGAGTCGGCTGGCCAAGACCCTTTTCCAGCGCCTCAAGCTCGGCCTGCATGGTGCGACCGGCATAGGCAGGCAGGATATGGGCAAGACCTTCCGTGGAGGCATGGGCGCGGTGGGCGGCAGAGAACGCATCGTTGACAAAGATGTCGCCGTTCTTGGCCAGTTCTGCGGTAAAGCCCGCATCATTCTTCTCTTCACCCTTGTGGAAACGGGTGTTTTCCAAAAGCAGGATGTCACCATTGTTCATGGCGGCCACAGCGGAGCTTGCGGCATCGCCAATGCAATCGCTGGCGAAAGCCACGGCCTGATCCAGCACTTCTTCAACGGTGGTTACAATCTGGCCCAAGCTCATATCGGCCACCGGCTCACCCTTGGGGCGGCCAAAGTGGGCCAGCAAAATAACCTTTGCCCCCTTGGCAGACAGTTCCTTAATGGTGGGGGCGACGCGCTCGATGCGGGTGGCATCCGTGACTTTGCCATCGGCAACCGGCACATTGAGATCAACGCGCAAAAGCACGCGCTTTCCCGCGATGTCGTTGAGATCGTCGAGAGTTTTGAAAGCAGGCATGGTCAGTTTCCCGTTTTGAAAAGAGATACGGTGTTGCGTGCGGACCTTACACCGGTGACGGTGAGAGGCAAGGTTGTTGCAAAATGATTAGGCCCAGAAATCCGGAATGGTTTCCGCAAGCCTTGGCCCGATGCGCAAAGGCGCAATTTTTTCAGCCAATCCGGTGCTATCCGAAATTTCCACACCCACGCCGCAGAGCGTGGCGGGGCCATGGGCGGCTTCAAACCGGCCTTTCGGCATTTTGGAAATAAAGCGATTGAGCGGCTCTTCCTTTTCCATGCCCAGTGACGAGTCGTAATCGCCGCACATCCCTGCATCCGACATATAGGCGGTGCCGCCGTTGAGAATCTGGTGATCGGCGGTCGGCACATGGGTGTGGGTGCCGACCACAAAGCTGGCGCGGCCATCGACAAAATGGCCAAAGCATTGCTTTTCGCTGGTCGCTTCGGCGTGGAAGTCAAAGATAATCGCGTCAGCCTGTTCTTTCAGTGGGCAGGCGTCCAGAATGGCCTCGGCAGACTTGAAGGGGTCATCCAGCTCAGGATGCATGAACACCCGGCCC
>CAJYRE010000271.1 GCA_913776675.1 Rhizobiaceae bacterium | reverse complement strand
CCACGCGTGGGTCGATGTTGGCAAACGTGCCAACAGCGCCGGAGATGGCACCCGTGGCAATTTCAGCGCGAGCGTTGACGAGACGGGCGCGGTTGCGCTGCATTTCGGCATAGAAACGGGCAAAGGTCAGGCCCATGGTGGTGGGTTCAGCGTGGATGCCGTGGCTGCGGCCAATGCGCACAGAGTCTTTGTGCTCAAAGGCGCGAGCTTTCAGGGCTGCCAGCACGCGGTCCATATCGGCCAGCAGCAGATCGGCGGCACGGACCAGCTGGATGTTCAGCGTGGTGTCCAGCACGTCAGACGAGGTCATGCCCTGATGCACAAAGCGGCTATCGGGGCCGATGAACTCGGCCAGATGGGTGAGGAAGGCAATCACATCATGCTTGGTGACGGCTTCGATTTCGTCGATGCGGGCGACGTTAAATTCGGCAGCACCGCCTTTTTCCCAAATAGTCTGGGCGGCTTCCTTGGGGATCACGCCCAGCTCGGCCAGCGCGTCACAGGCATGGGCCTCAATCTCGAACCAGATGCGGAATTTGGTTTCGGGAGACCAGATAGCGACCATTTCTGGCCGGGAATAGCGCGGGATCATGGAAGTGCCTTCTCAACAGTTTAGAAACAGGCCGGAGCCTGATCGATGAATAATTTCAAGGTTTGATGGGAACGGCTAGCCAGCGGCCATCCGAGCCTTGGCTGGAGGGGTTCATCACCAGCACAAGCGCAATCTGCACCACATTGCCGCCGGGAATCTGGTAGGTCACCACGCCACCCAAACGGTAGCCGGTGGGACAGCGGCGGCTGGCGGGCACGTGGCCGTCTTCATAGACAACCTTGTCCTGCTTGGCACCGTTGATTTCCGTCATCCGCAGGCGAAAGCCCTTGATGGTTGGCACCTGATCCTTGCAGGCGGCGGGTGCGCCTTCGTCCAGCTCTTCCAATGTGAGCGTATTGGGCTGGCCCACGGCGGGTTGTGCATTGTGCAGGCGATAACTCAGGGAGTGACCATCACCACCGACCTCAGCAACCGGATTGAACGCGACAATTTCGCCGGGGTGGTTCAACAGGTCACGTTGCTGAATGATTTTGGCCACCTGATCGAAGCTTTTCTGCCGAATGTTTGCCAGTGTGCCTTTGTCGTCATCGGCACGAATGCGCACAGGTGTATCAGGCAGAAAGGTATTGTTGGATAAATCAATGGCAAAAATATTGGAATAGGCCGTATTGGCACCATCCTGTACGCCGTATTCCTCAAAAGCAAACACGGTACCGTCGGCAGAAAAACCAATGGGCCGGACATTTGCAATATCACCCGCCAGAGCAGGCATGGAAATCAACGACGCGATGGCAAGCAACGAGCCACGGAGCCAAGGCATAGTCAAGCGCGGCCTCCTTCAGCGGCAGCGCGCAGCGCCGCCACCGTGTTTTTATAAGCATCCAAGTTATCACCCTTATATATTGCGGACCCAGCCACCAGCACATTTGCACCGGCTTTTGTCACAATCGGGGCAGTCTCGACAGTTATGCCGCCATCCACTTCCAATGCAATGGGGCGATTGCCAATCAGCGCATTGGCTTGGCGAATCTTATCGGCGGCAAAGGGAATAAAGCTCTGGCCACCAAAACCGGGGTTGACGCTCATGATCAGGATCAAGTCCACATCATCCAGCAGGTTTTCCAAAACCGACACCGGGGTGGCGGGGTTGAGCGAAACGCCTGCCTTTTTGCCCAGCGCTCGGATGCTTTGCAGCGAGCGGTGCAGATGCGGCCCGGCCTCGGCATGCACGGTGATGTAATCGGCCCCGGCATCGGCAAAGGCGGCCAGATAGGGATCGGCGGGGGTAATCATCAGGTGGCAGTCAAACACCGCTTTGGTCAGCGGCCGCAGGGCTTTGATCACAGCGGGGCCGAAGGAAATATTGGGAACGAAATGCCCATCCATCACATCCAGATGGATCCAGTCCGCACCGGCTTCCACCACATCGGTCACATCTTGCCCGAGCTTGGCAAAATTGGCCGCGAGAATAGAAGGGGCGATCAGCAGGGGGCGAGTCATTCTATATCGTACTCCGAAAACGGCAGAACCTGTTGCGGCTCCATAGCATTGTCGCATCGGCGCGACAACCAATTGCGACAAAGTTTGGTGGGTGTTTACCCCTTCAAACGCCATAAAGTGAAGGGGTTGGACAGTGCGTCGTATGGAAGATAAAAGCGGATGCATGCTTTTGTTTTTGGGAGGGGACATGCAGAGACTCGTTATCATCACAGGCGGCAGCACCGGCATTGGCCGGCAATTGGTCAAATCCTTCGCACAGAGTGGTGATCTGGTGGCATTTAGCTATGTGGGGAGCGAAGAATCTGCCCAAAGCGTGCTGGATGAGGTATCGGCTGCGGGTGGCAAGGCGTTTTGCGCGGCAGCCGATGTGGGGGAAAGCGCTGCCGTTCAGGGGTTTTTTGATGCCGCCTGCCAGTGGGCGGGGCAGGCTCCCGATGTGCTGATCAACAATGCGGGTGTGCAAACATGGTCCAGCCTGCTGGATCTGGCGGAAGACGATTGGAGCCGGGTGATCCGTACCAATCTCACCGGCACATTTCTGAACACCAAAGAAGCAGCCAGACGCATGGTGGAAGCTGGCAAGGGCGGAGCAGTGATCAACATCGGCTCCGGCTGCAACAAAACCGCCTTTCCGAATCTCGTGGATTATACGGCCTCCAAGGGCGGTGTGGAGCAATTTACCAAGGTGGCGGCGGTGGAGTTGGGGCCGAAAGGCATCCGGGTCAATTGCGTGGCTCCCGGCGCGATTGCAACGGAGAGAACCTTTGAAGAAGCGCCGGATTATGCGCAAACCTGGGGCAAGGTGACGCCGCTGAGGCGCGTGGGAACGCCGCAGGATATTGTTGGGCCGGTGATGTTTTTGGCTAGTGAGGCGGCTGCATTTGTGACGGGCCAGACGGTCTGGGTGGATGGTGGTCTCTTTACCCGGCCCGTTTGGCCCTATGAATAGTTATTGCTCGGCGGGTG
>CAJYRE010000270.1 GCA_913776675.1 Rhizobiaceae bacterium | reverse complement strand
GCCTGCCAGATACGATGCCGCTGATACCAAAGCCTGGCTGCGCGGCAAAACTTCCAACCTCTTGTGTTGCAATGCCTTCCTTTTTGGCTGCCGTTAAAATGGCATTGGCAATCGGATGTTCAGACCGTGCCTCAAGGCTGGCAGCGAGCGCAAGAACCTCTACACGCGAAAAACCATCAGCCAGGATCATATCCGTGAGTTCCGGCTTGCCTTGGGTGAGGGTGCCGGTTTTGTCAAAGGCAACGATTTTGGTATCTTTCAGCTCTTGCAGTGCTTCCCCCTTGCGAAACAGTACGCCCAGTTCGGCGGCGCGCCCTGTGCCGACCATAATGGAGGTTGGCGTGGCTAGCCCCATGGCACAGGGGCAGGCAATGATCAGCACCGCGACGGCATTGATGAGGGCATAGCTTATGGCTGGTGCCGGGCCGATCAGCAGCCAGATCATGAAGGTCAAGAGGGCCGCTGCCATGACCGCAGGCACGAACCAGCCCGTGATGCGGTCCACCATGCCCTGAATGGGCAATTTTGCGCCTTGAGCGGTTTGTACCATACGAATAATCTGGGCAAGAACCGTATTGGTGCCGACCTTTTCGGCTGTAAAGCGAAAGGCTCCTGTCTTGTTGATGGTGCCGCCTGTTACCCTTGCGCCTGTGGTTTTTGCCACCGGCACTGGCTCGCCGGTCATCATCGATTCATCCACGTAGGAATGGCCTTCAAGAATGCGGCCATCGACCGGAATCTTTTCGCCGGGGCGAATGTCCACCACATCGCCGATGCGCACAGCGCTGATCTCCACGTCCATCGCAATGTCGTTACGGATCACCCGTGCCGTTTTGGGTGAAAGACGGATCAGTCGCTTGATGGCATCGCTGGTTTTGCCCTTGGCGCGGCTTTCGAGCATGCGTCCCAAAAGCACGAGGGTGACGATGACTGCTGCCGCTTCATAATAGACATTCACCGTGTTCACCGGCATCACACCGGGCGCAAACGTGGCCACCACAGAATAGCCCCATGCGGCGGACGCGCCGATTGTGACCAGCGAGTTCATATCCGGTGTCAGGCGTAGCAGATTGGGCACGCCTTTGCGGAAAAAATGAAGGCCGGGGCCGAACAGCACCAGACTGGTCAGCAAAAATTGCAGATACCAGCTTCGATCCATGCCCAGGGTTTGCATGACCCAATCGTGCAGGGCAGGAATGAGATGAGAGCCCATTTCAAGGATAAAAACGGGCAGGGTGAGCAGCAGGGAGGTGAGGGTCAGCCGGGTGAGGGCCTGCGTCTCACGATCTCGCGGATCTTGATCCGGTTGCTGGATGTCGGCATGTCGCAGGCTGTAGCCCGCCTTGATAATGGCTGCTTCCACCGCTGCCGGGTCGGTTTGTGTGGTGCGGGTCACCGTTGCCTGTTCGGTTGCCAGATTAACACTGGCTGATGCCACACCCGGTACGCCGGACAATGCTTTTTCCACCCGCCGCACGCAGGAGGCACAGCTCATCCCCTCAATGTCCAGTGTGTCTGTTGCCAGATGCGGCGTGTATCCAGCCTTGCCAATCGCTGCCAGAACGGCAGGAAGTGCGGCATTGTCTGACAATTCCACATTGGCCTGTTCGGTTGCCAGATTAACCGCAGCATGTTGGACCCCTTCCACGCCGGAAATGGCTTTTTCCACCCGTCGTACGCAGGAGGCGCAACTCATGCCTTCGATTGTGATGGCGGTTTGAAGGGCGGGCGTGTTTGTCATCGGCGTTGTCCTTGATTCAGGCAGGCCTGATATTCATAGGGCTTCCCGTTGTGGTAAGGTCAAGGTTTATTTCAAAAAATGTTTTGTCGCTCTGGATGAAGCAACACTCTCCGCTAGATAAGGGAGAGAGGTTGGGATTGAGGCTGAGAAAACAAATGATGCTGATCTGGCATTCATACTCTTGCTTTTGCCTTGCCCGATAGCAAAAGGAGTGCCAAAACAACCTCCTTGATTTTTGGTAGATGAATTGGAGCATTGTTATGCAACAGGCGGAAATCGGATTGATCGGTCTCGGTGTGATGGGGTCCAACCTCGCGCTGAATATTGCCGAGAAGGGCAATCGCATTGCGGTTTTCAACCGTACGCCTGCCCGCACCCACGAATTCCTGGCGGAAGCGGGTGATCTGGCCGGAAACATCATCGGTTGCGATACGATTGAAGAATTTGTTGCCGCCATTCGCCCGCCGCGCCCGATCATCATCATGATCAAGGCCGGCGATGCCGTGGACCAGCAGATGGAGCTTCTCAAGCCGCATCTGGCCGCTAATGACATTATGATTGATGCTGGCAATGCCAATTTCCGCGATACGATTCGCCGCTTTGACAACCTGAAAGACTCCGGCCTGACCTTTATCGGCATGGGCGTATCGGGCGGTGAAGAAGGTGCGCGTCATGGTCCTTCGATCATGGTGGGTGGTCTTGAAGAGAGCTGGAAGCGCGTTGAAAAGGTGCTGACCTCGATCTCGGCCAAGTTCAAGGGTGATCCATGCGTGGCATGGCTGGGCACCGATGGTGCAGGCCATTTTGTTAAAACCATCCACAACGGCATTGAATATGCCGATATGCAGATGATTGCCGAAATCTACGGCATCCTGCGTGATGGTCTTGGCATGTCTGCCGCCGAGATCGGTGATGTGTTTGGCCAGTGGAACAAGGGCCGTTTGAACTCCTACCTGATCGAAATCACCGAGAAGGTGTTGAAGGCCAATGATCCGATCACCGGCAATCCGATGGTTGATATGATCGTCGATGCTGCAGGTCAGAAGGGCACCGGCAAGTGGTCGGTCATTGAGGCGCAGAACATGGGCGTTGCGGCAACCGGCATTGAAGCCGCTGTGGCTGGCCGTG
>CAJYRE010000269.1 GCA_913776675.1 Rhizobiaceae bacterium | reverse complement strand
CTGTATACCGCTGTGTCCGAGGGCCGCCGCTATGCTGGCATGGAGCACTGGCTGCCGCTGTTTTATGAAAAGCTGGAAACGGTCTTTGATTATCTCAAAGGCTTCTTGATCGTCACCGATCACACTTTGCGCGAATCCGCCGAGGAACGCGCCAAGCTGATCCGCGATTATTATGAAGCGCGCCTGGATTCGGCCACGCCCGGCAAGGGACATCTTTCCCAAGGCGCGCCCTACAAGCCAATTCCGTCCGAATATCTCTATCTCGGATCGGCGGATTTTGCCAAATCGCTGGATGCGCTCAACCCCATTCGCATCACGCCTTTTGCCGAAATGGCAGCGGAGTCCCGCCGCATTATCGAGATTTCCGCCCATTCCGGCCCGCGTTGGGCCAAGGCAGCAAGTGCGGAAACTTCGCCGGAGGGCGAACGCACCAATGTGTTCAATCAGGCCGTTAAATATATTGCCGACAAGCGGGCGGCGGGCGCAAAGGTTCTGATCACCGGCTGGTCGGAAGGCTCGCTGGATCGTTTGTTGCAAGTGCTGAACGAGCACGGGTTGGAACGGCTGAAAAATATCTCGGCCCTGAAAGACCTCGACCAGTTGAAAAAGGGTGAGGCGGCAGCGGCTGTTCTCAGCCTCGAAGGCGGGTTTGAGGCTGGCGATCTGGTGGTCGTCGGTGAGCAGGATATTCTGGGCGACCGTATGGTGCGCCGCTCCAAGCGCCGCAAGCGCGCGGCCGATTTCATCTCGGAAGTGGCGGGCCTCGATGAAGGCTCGATTGTGGTGCATGCCGAACACGGCATTGGCCGCTTTGTGGGCCTGCGTACCATTCAGGCCGCAGGCGGGCAGCACGCCTGCCTTGAGCTGCAATATGCCGATGAGGCAAAGCTGTTCCTGCCGGTGGAAAACATCGATCTGTTGTCGCGCTATGGCTCGGAAGGCAGCGAAGCGCAGCTCGTCAAGCTGGGCGGCGGCGCATGGCAAATGCGCAAGGCCAAGCTGAAGAAGCAATTGCTGGATATGGCTGGCGGGTTGATCCGGGTTGCCGCAGAACGCATGATGCGCTCGGCTCCGGTTCTCGCCACAACCGAAGGTTTTTACGACGAATTTGCCGCCCGTTTCCCCTATGATGAAACAGAAGATCAGTTGAACGCCATTGAGGCCGTGCGCGGTGATCTGGGTGCAGGTCGCCCAATGGATCGTCTGGTTTGCGGCGATGTCGGCTTTGGCAAAACCGAAGTGGCTCTGCGCGCCGCCTTTATTGCTGCCATGAATGGTCTTCAGGTGGCCGTGGTGGTGCCCACCACGCTGCTGGCTCGCCAGCATTTCAAGACATTTTCCGAGCGTTTTCGTGATCTGCCGACCCGTGTGCAGCAGGCATCACGCCTTGTGGGCACCAAAGAGCTGAACCTCGTGAAAAAGGAAGTGGCGGAAGGTAAAACCGATATTGTTGTCGGCACCCATGCGCTGTTGGGCTCTGGCATTAAATTCGCCAATCTCGGCCTGCTGATCATCGATGAAGAACAGCATTTTGGCGTCAAGCACAAGGAACGGCTGAAAGAGCTGAAATCCGATGTGCATGTGCTGACCCTGTCGGCCACGCCGATTCCGCGCACATTGCAATTGGCGATGACCGGGGTGCGGGAACTGTCGCTCATCACCACGCCGCCGGTGGATCGCATGGCGGTGCGCACTTTTATTTCGCCGTTTGATGGCCTGGTGATCCGCGAAACCTTGATGCGCGAGCATTATCGCGGTGGCCAGAGCTTCTACGTTTGCCCGCGTCTTGCTGACCTTGCCGATGTAAAGGCTTTCCTTGATAGCGATGTGCCGGAACTGCGCGTGGCCATTGCCCACGGCCAGATGGCCGCAGGTGAGCTGGAAGACATCATGAACGCCTTCTATGAGGGCCGTTACGATGTGCTTCTCTCCACCACCATTGTGGAATCCGGCCTGGATGTGCCCACCGCCAACACGCTGATTGTGCATCGCGCCGATATGTTTGGCTTGGCCCAGCTTTATCAGATCCGCGGCCGTGTGGGCCGCTCCAAGGTGCGGGCCTTTGCGCTGTTGACCCTGCCCGTTAACAAGGTGCTGACAGCCGGTGCCGAGCGACGGCTGAAAGTGCTGCAATCGCTCGACACATTGGGCGCAGGCTTCCAACTGGCCAGCCACGATCTGGATATTCGCGGTGCGGGCAATCTGCTGGGCGAGGAGCAATCCGGCCATATCAAGGAAGTCGGCTTTGAGCTTTACCAGCAAATGCTGGAGGAGGCCGTGGCCGAAGTGAAGGGCGAGGATGAAGTCGTCGATAGCGGCTGGTCGCCGCAAATTCAGGTCGGTACCTCGGTGATGATCCCGGACAATTACGTGCCGGATCTGCACCTGCGCCTTGGTCTTTACCGCCGCCTTGGTGAGTTGACGGAATTGAGCGAAATCGATGCGTTTGGGGCCGAAATGATCGACCGTTTCGGGCCAATGCCTGTCGAGGTGCAAAACCTGCTCAAGATCGTCTACATCAAGGCGCTGTGCCGCAAGGCCAATGTAGAGAAGCTTGATGCCGGGCCAAAGGGTGTTGTGGTACAGTTCCGCAACAAGGAATTCCCCAATCCGGCAGCGCTGGTGGGCTTTATTGCCAAGCAGGGCAGCATGGCCAAAATCCGCCCCGATCACAGCGTGTTCCTGACGCGCGATCTGCCAACGCCAGAAAAGCGACTGGCGGCTGCGGCAACCATCATGACGCAACTGGCAGAGATGGCAAAGCAGAAGTAAGCTGTTTTTTGTTGACGTTCCCGATGTCAGCAGCGGGTCCATACCCGCTGCTGACATCACTTCGTCATGATCTCGTGATGGATTGACATGCGGCGGTTATCTGCCAATTATCTCATGAATTCAGGAGTTTATATGCGAAAGCCAATTTTAATCGCGGTGGTTGCCTCCATGATGATGTCCACGAGCAGCTATGCCGCACAGACGGCATCCTGGCCTGATACACCGGTGTCGCGGGTCACGGCGCTGGCGGTTTTGCAAACACTGAATTCTGATCTTCTCAGCCACGACAGCGCCACCCTGACACTGGACCGTTGGTGCAGTGACCACAAGCTGGCCAACAATGCCAAAATTGTTGCTGAGGCGGTGAAAGGGGTCAACAAACCAGCGACCGCAGACATCCGCAGCGCTCTCAAGGTAAGCGAAACCGAAAAGGTTGGCTATCGCCGTGTCCGTCTGATGTGTGGTGATCGCGTCTTGTCCGACGCTGACAACTGGTATGTGCCATCGCGTCTGACAGATGATATGAACAAGCAGCTTGAAACCACCGATACGGCCTTTGGCCGCGTCGTCAAGCCCCTGAACTTCCAGCGCCATACCATCTCAGCCGAGCTTCTGTGGCAGCCGTTGCCGAAAGGCTGGGACGTGGGTGCAGCCATTCCTGCCTCCGGCACTAAGCCACTCGACATTCCGGAGCATGTCATTGAGCACAAGGCACTTTTGAGCATCCCGGATGGAACGCCGATCAGCATGGTGGTGGAAAGCTACACCCGCAATGTGCTGGATTTTGCCCCACCAAGCCTGAAGTAAAAGCCGTTTTCAAAAGCATGAGGGCATTTCACCCGTCTATCACCGTGGTGAAATGCTCTTTTTTAGAGTTTGTCAGGGAAAAGTGGAATCCGGTTTTCCCGAAAAGACAAACGACAACAAGGGAATCGAGAGTCTGTCTGGTTCAATCTGAACCTGACAGACTCTCGTGCCCGCTGTTTTCAGGCTTTTTTTCTTCAAAGCTCGCCAGCGTTTCATCATATTTGGGATAGAGCGTTCCCATCATACGGTCCCAGACGGAAAACGTATGGCCATAGTTATAAGCAAAATGCCCATGGTGCTGATCGTGAAACACCGTGCTGGCAAGGGGAAAGGGGCGGCGCCCAGCCGGTGAGGCAAAATGCTCATAGCCTGCGTGGCCCAGCATGCCGCTGATCTGGTCATAGAGTTTTTGCACCACCAGCACCTGCCAGGGAATGGGCAACAGAAAAGGAATCAGCAGATAAAATGCCTGATTGAGAAAGGCTTCCATGAAGCTTTCATGGTGATTGCTCCACACGGTTGGCGCAACGCTCTTATGATGCAGCGCGTGAAACCGATAAAAAGGTTTGCAATGCAGCAGGCGATGAATCCAGTAGAACCAGGCATCATAGAGTATGATAGAAACACCCAGAAAAATCGGAGAGGTCCACCAACTCAACGCCGCAGGTGTTTGGGTCCAGCCCAGAGCCTGAGCAAACAGCCCTCCTGAAAAACAAAACGCAATAATGGCAATAGAGCCGGGGGCATGCGCCAATTCTTTCCATTTGCGCTTGTTGATACGGTTTTTCTGGATTTTCCGTTCCGGATGACGTGCATTCAAATATTCAAACAGCGCGCCAACGCAAACCAACACCACCAAAAGGCAAGCAACCACCACGCAAAACAGGCCCGCAAAGCTCCGGGCAAGACTGAGCCAGTCCGCTGTGTCACTCAAAAGAATTACTGTGTTCATCGTATCATGTTTTCTATGCTGAGGTTATGAGATTGCGCTCATGAGCCTGCCGGTTCTGATGTATGCCACTTGAAAGCATCGATGCAAGTGGGGATAGCCTTATCGTGAGCTGTTGAAAATGACATGCGACCCAAAGAGTGACATTCATTTGAATTCACCCGGAAATAATACAAAAACGCAATTTTTATAGGATTGCATTTCCATTCCACAGGAATATTCATAAAAACCAGAGCATAAGCAAGGCAATCGAAATCATGCAGCAAAATAACCGATCTGTCGATCATTTGGTGCTTCCGGTTTTCGATCTTGATCGATCCCGCGCACGGTTTGCAGCCCTTGGCTTCACCGTGGCTGCGAACGGATACCATCCCTTTGGAACGGTGAATGCCTGCATTTTCTTGCCGGATCAAACCTATCTCGAACCATTGGCGATTGCGAACACGCAAGACGTGGACACAGCCATTGCCAATGGCAATGTATTTGTTGCTCGTGATCGACTGTTTCGCCACCATAAAGGTGAGGGGGTTTCCGCCATTGTCATGCAATCGGATGATGCTATGGCCGACGATGCAGCGTTTCGGGCAGCAGGGGTATGCGGCGGCGATATGCTGCAATTCTCGCGCCCTGTGCGTCTGCCGGATGGACGCGAAACCATCAGCAGCTTTCATCTGGCCTTTGCTGCAAAGCCTGAGGAAGAAACGTTTTTTCTGTTTTCCTGCCAACGATTGAATCCCTTGCCCGCAGACCGGGCCAGCCTGGAAACACATCGCAATGGTGTTATCGGCCTCAAGCGTGTGATGATGAAAACAGGCCGAAAAGATGCCGCAGAATTGATGCAGCCTGTACTGGGTGGGGTTGTGCGGCCAATTACCAACGGACACGTGTTTGAAACGAAGAATGTGGCTGTGGATGTCACACGTGCCAATGCTGCGGCCAATGATGCAAAAAGTGGGCTTCTGGCAATCGCGCTGGTGTTTCGTGTCACCGATCTTGAGGTGACAGCCGCGGTTCTGGCTGCTAATGGCGTTGACCATCTAAAAATATCGGACGGCATTGTCGTCCCGGCAGCCCCCGGGCAGGGGGTCGCCTTCCTGTTTGAGGAGAGTGAAGCGTGACATCATCCACCCCTAATTCCACGGTTGTCATTGGCGACGGCGCACAACAGGTTTCATTCTCCAACACAGCGCGCTTTTCACTGATCTGTGGCCCATGCCAGATGGAAAGCCGTGAACATGCTTTTATGATGGCTGGCAGCATCAAGGAAATCTGCGATCGCCTGGGCATTGGCCTGATTTACAAATCATCCTTTGATAAAGCCAACCGCACCTCTCTCAAGGCCGGGCGTGGCATTGGTATGGAAAAGGGATTGGCTGTTTTTGCCGACCTTAAAAAAGAATTCGGTTTTCCGATTCTGACCGATATTCACAGCGAAGACCAATGCGCAGAGGTCGCAACCGTTGTGGATGTGCTGCAAATTCCAGCATTCCTATGCCGCCAGACCGATCTTCTGGTGGCGGCCGCCAAAACGGGCCGCGCCATCAACGTCAAGAAAGGCCAGTTTCTAGCCCCTTGGGACATGAAAAACGTGATGGAAAAAATCACGCTGTCAGGCAATCCCAATGTCATGCTGTGTGAGCGCGGCGCATCGTTTGGTTACAATACGCTGGTCTCCGACATGCGTTCCTTGCCGATCATGGCCAGCTTTGGCGCTCCGGTGATTTTTGATGCGACTCACTCGGTGCAGCAGCCGGGCGGGCAGGGTGGTTCATCCGGTGGCCAGCGTGAATTTGTCGAAACACTGGCGCGCGCCGCTATTGCGGTTGGCGTGGCTGGCCTGTTTATCGAATCCCACCAGGACCCTGACAATGCCCCGTCCGATGGACCAAACATGGTGTATTTGAAGGATCTGGAACGCTTGCTGGAAAAACTTCTGGCGTTTGATACCGTGGCAAAGGCCGCCTGATGATGACTTTGAAATTCCATAGTTCACTGTCATTGTAATTTTTATTTCATCGGTTAAGACAATTCAATCGGTTCAGACGGGGCAAACACATTGTCTTGTCTATCTACACAGCAGGGAGCGAACATGACCGCCATTACCGACATTATTGCCCGCGAAATCCTCGACAGCCGCGGTAATCCAACCGTTGAAGTCGATGTTTATCTGGAAGACGGCAGCATGGGCCGTGCAGCGGTTCCATCGGGCGCATCCACCGGTGCCCATGAAGCCGTTGAGCTGCGCGATGGCGGCAAGCGGTACCTCGGCAAGGGCGTTGAAAAGGCCGTTGAAGCCGTCAATGGCGAAATCTATGACGCCATTGGTGGTCATGATGCCGAAAACCAGATCATGATTGACAACATCATGATCGAGCTGGACGGCACACCCAACAAGTCGCGCCTCGGCGCAAATGCCATTCTCGGCGTATCGCTGGCTGTTGCCAAGGCTGCTGCTGAAGCCTCCGGCCTGCCGCTTTACCGCTATGTTGGTGGCCCGAACGCCCGCGTTCTGCCAGTTCCGATGATGAACATCATCAATGGTGGTGCCCATGCGGACAACCCGATTGACTTTCAGGAATTCATGATCATGCCGGTTGGTACGGACAATATCCGTGATGCCATCCGCATGGGCTCTGAAGTGTTCCACACCCTGAAAAAAGAACTTTCCGCTCAAGGCTTTAACACCAATGTTGGTGACGAAGGCGGTTTTGCTCCAGGCCTGATGAGCGCGCCTGAAGCACTCGATTTCATCATGAAATCGATTGAAAAGGCTGGCTATCGTCCCGGTGAAGACATGTATCTGGCGCTGGACTGCGCTTCCACCGAGTTCTTCAAGGATGGCAAATACGTCCTCGAAGGCGAGGGCCGTACCCTGGAGCCGGAAGCCATGGCTGATTATCTGGCGGAACTGGCCGGCAAATATCCAATCATCTCGATAGAAGACGGCATGGCTGAAGACGATTGGGCTGGCTGGAAATACCTGACCGACAAGATCGGTGCCAAGACGCAGTTGGTGGGCGACGACCTGTTCGTGACCAACTCGGCACGTCTGCGCGATGGTATCCGTCAGGGCGTTGCCAATTCCATTCTCGTGAAGGTCAACCAGATCGGGTCCTTGTCTGAGACGTTGGATGCCGTGGAAACCGCCCACAAGGCTGGTTACACCGCCGTGATGTCACACCGCTCAGGTGAGACGGAAGATTCGATCATTGCCGATCTGGCTGTTGCCACCAATTGCGGGCAGATCAAGACCGGCTCGCTGTCGCGCTCCGACCGTCTGGCCAAGTACAATCAGTTGATCCGCATTGAAGAAATGCTCGGCCTGCAAGCCACATACGCTGGCACATCCATTCTCAAGGCCTGATCGACAAGATCGGAGCGAACCGGCTGAACAGGCTGGTTTGCATCCTGAATATCAAAACCGCCTTGGTTTCAAGGCGGTTTTTTTGACATCTTCAAGTTTGATAATCTAGATTATGGAACTTTTGCGTGGCGATTAGAACCCATAAAAATATTATTTACGCTATATTTCTCCGGATGCCTCACGGCGGCGCTGGTCAAGCTCTTCGCTGTAACGGCGCAGCGTATGGCTTTCTGTGAGCAAGCCAACGGGTTTGACCTGTCCCAGATCATTGACCACCGCCAGAGCTTCGCTCTGTGTGGAATCAAAAATGGCCGCAGCCTGCTTGATGTTCATCGTCGGCAGCAAAACATCCTTGGTATAGCGCAGATAGCTTTCAAGCGTTCGTTGGCTTCCATTGCGATCCATGGGATCCGCATAGACTTCTGGCACCAGCACAATGCCAACATAGCGGCCATCATCATTGACCATGATAACGCGCTGGGTTGACCCTAGCGGAAAACGCTCGGTGAACTCTTTCAGGCTCATGGAGATTTTGGCGGTGCGCACGTCGGCACGCATCATTTTGTTGACCGTAAGATCGCGGATCCAGCCCACATCATGGGCGCTACGGATGGTTTCGCCACGCAAATGAAAACGCCATGTGGCAAACGAATAGCCAAAGGACACACGCACCACCAGCGAGGCCGTAATCACAGCCGCCAGAACCAACGACGTAATCGGAAAGTCGCCCGTCAATTCCAGCGCCAGAAATGTCATGGTCAAAGGACCACCAATCACTGCGGCAGCAAAAGCACTCATACTCACCACAGCATAAATGGGTGGCGTTAGCGTCAATTGCGGGAATAAATCGGTACCAAACACAAAAATTTTGCCCAGCAATGACCCCATAAACAAGGAGGCAAAAAACAAGCCACCACGAAAACCTGAACCAATCGAAACCGCGCTGGCAACGGACTTCAGCAGGAAAAGCAAAACCAAGCCACCAAGCGTTTGCTCTGTTCCCAGGTTGAGATGCAAGGCACCGTGGCCACTGGACAAAACCTGCGGCGAAATCAACCCCAGAAGTCCTACAATCAATCCGCCAATCACTGGGCGAAATGGCTGTGAGATCGAACTTCTGCGTGCCGTTTCCTCAATGAAAGACACGGCCTGCATGAGGACGATGCCAATCCCGGCACATAGAATGCCCAAGAGAATGGCCGGAACATAATCAATTGGCGTCACCACGCCGGTTACACCCACATCAATCGTCAGGCCGCTGTGTGCAATCTGGTTTGCGGCCAGATTGGCCACCAGCGCTGAGACAATCACAGGTGCCAGAGTGATGACTGTGTAAGAGCCGACAATCAGTTCAATCGCATAAAAAGCCCCGGTGAGCGGCGCATCAAAGGCGGCTGCAATGGCACCTGCGGCCCCACAGCCCACCAGGATACGCATATCCCCTCGTCGCAATTTCAGCTTGATGCCAATCTTGGAGGCAACGCCGGAGGCAATCTGGCTATAGCCCGCTTCCAGCCCAACCGAACCACCAAAGCCATTGGAGATAATATTTTGCACACAGACAATAATGCTGTCTGTGAGCGACAGACGCCCGCCATGCAAGGCATTGGCCTCAATCGGGTCAATCATCGGCTTCTTGCGTGTTCGGGATAGAACAAAAACAACGATACCAAGCAGAATGCCGCCGATGATCGGGCCAATCAGCACAACGGGACCAGAAACCTGACTTCCGCTGAGCGTCCCATCCACGCCAAACACGATATAATGCAGGCGCTCGCTCAAAAATCGCACAAGCGATACCAGAAGGCCCGCCAGAACACCGACACAGGCGGCCAGCGCCACCAGCCCCAATTCACCCCGGCGAAACAGCGCCTGCAAGCGGGACAAACGAATGTTATCCAGAAAGCTGGCAAGGCTGGGTGATTGGTAAGGCTTGTTCAGCATGGGATGACTTTACCCGTACGCGGGCCGCTTCTATCAGGTTTCGAGTGCGTCCAACACGGTTTCAAACTGCAACTGGTCATAAGCCGGCTCAACGTGAGCAGGGGTTTCCTGCATCACTCTATCGTAATCAAGCGGAATGTGCATATGGGTTAAGATAGCGCGCGCCGGTGACAATGTTTCGATCCATCCCAAGGCTTGGGCCAGCGACAAATGGCTGGGATGCTCCCTATATTGCAGGGCGTCAATAATCAGCACATCCAAATTCTGAAGCAGCGGAACCGTTTTGGCCGGAAAATCGCTGACATCGCTACAATAGGCGACATTACCAATCCGGAACCCCAAAGAGGTAATATCCCCATGCTGTTGCAGCAGCGGCAAGAGAGGGATGCGCCCCCCCTTCCCTTCAATCACCACAGGCTGGTCGAGCGGCTCAATAATCTGC
>CAJYRE010000268.1 GCA_913776675.1 Rhizobiaceae bacterium | reverse complement strand
ATCCGGTGTGATGGTTGAGCGCATGGGCCACCGTCAGGAGATTGCTTGCGATGCATTGGCCATGACAGGCGGGTTTAGCCCCGTTGTGCATCTGGCTTGCCAGCGGGGTGCAAAACCGCTGTGGTCGGATGCGGTGCAGGCCTTTCTGGCTCCGGATGTCGGGCCGGGGCTTGTTGTGGCCGGGGCGGCTGGCGGACTGGCCGGTCTGGCAGATTGCTTGCGGGATGGTTCCGCCAAAGCGGCCCGGAGTGTGGAAAGTCTGGGTGGTACGGTGGCCGCGGTCAGTCTTCCGGCTGTGGAAGGCGATTATGATGCAGCCTTTGCGCCGCTTTGGTATGTTCCCGGTTCACATGGCAAGGCCTTTGTCGATTTTCAGAATGATGTGCATATTGGCGATCTCAGTCTGGCCGAGCGCGAGGCCATGGGCTTTGTAGAACACTTCAAGCGCTACACCACCACAGGCATGGCCACGGATCAGGGCAAGCTGGGCAATGTCAATGCTGTTGGCATTATCGCGGGCATGCGCGGCGTGTCTCCGGCACAGATTGGCACCACCACTTTCCGGCCTTTCTACACGCCTGTGTCCATGGGGACCATGGCGGGTACCAGCCGCGCCGAGCAAGCCCGACCAATGCGCCTCTCTCCTCTGCATGGATGGGCGCGCAAAAATGGCGCTGTGTTCGTGGCCTCCGGGCTGTGGCAACGCGCCGGGTGGTTTCCGTCCGGGGCAGAGACAAGCTGGCGTGAGAGCGTAGAACGGGAAGTCCTGACGGTGCGCAGTCAAGCCGGGCTGTGCGATGTCTCGACGCTGGGCAAGATTGAGGTGTTTGGCCGGGATGCGGGCGAGTTTCTCAACCGCATCTATTGCAACCCCGTGCTGAAGCTGCCGATTGGCAAGGCCCGTTATGGCCTGATGCTGCGCGAAGATGGCATGGTGCTGGATGATGGCACTGTGAGCCGTTTTGCAGAACATCATTATCTGATTTCCACCACCACGGCCTATGCGGCCGAGGTGATGAGCCATCTGGAATTTGCAGCGCAAGTGCTGTGGCCAGATCTGGATGTGCAGCTTGTCTCCGTCTCGGATCAATGGGCGCAAATGGCATTGGCGGGGCCAAAATCACGAAAAATTCTTGAACAATTGGTGGAAGATGATCTTTCCCATGCGGCTTTTCCTTCCATGTCAGCCCGTCCGGTGACGCTCAAGGGCGGGCTGGCCGCACGGCTGTTTCGCCTCTCGTTTTCTGGCGAGCTGGGGTATGAACTGGCGGTGCCCGCAGGCTATGGCGAGGCGGTTGCCGATGCGCTGATGCAGTTTGGGGCTCCCCATGGCATGTGTGCTTATGGTGTTGAGGCCATGAATGTGATGCGCATTGAAAAAGGCTTTGTCACCCACAGCGAAATGGATGGTACCACCACGCCGGATGATCTGGGGCTGGGCCGCATGTTTGCAGAGAGCAAGACGGATTTTATTGGCAAGCGCCTCTCGGGCCGGTTTGGTTTGACAGCCGCAGACCGCACCCAACTGGTGGGGCTGATCCCTGTGAATGAGGATGATGTGTTCAGTGCCGGAGCCCATTTGCTCAAAGAGGGGGCACGGCCCTCGCTGCTGAATGATCAGGGCCATGTCACCTCGGTGTGTCATTCGCCCGTTCTCAATCGCTGCATCGGCCTTGCGCTGCTCAAATCCGGACGGGAGCGGATTGGCGAGAAAATTCTGGTGTGGGATGGCCTGCGGGGCAAAGACGTGCTGGCCATTGTCTCACAGCCGGTTTTTGTCGATCCGGCTGGTCAGAAACTGCATATATAAGGACGCGCCCGATGTATTTCATTCAACGGCATCCCCTTGAAGATGTGCTGCCAAGCCAGATGATTGAGCAGGCCGCCGATCACATGACGGTTTTGCTCCGGCCAACGGTCTTTTCCGTTTTGGCAGCCTCCGGTGCCGAGGTTGCCGTGGCGCGCACGCTTGCGGCCTTGCAGGATGTGTCTGTGCGCAGGTGTGGCCCGGCGGAATGGTTGCTGATCTGCGAAAATCTTGGCCGCGATGCGCTTGCCCGCAGCCTGAAAGACGCAGCACTGCGCTTTGTGGATCAAACCCATGCCTATGCCGTGGTGCGCTTGAGTGGGCCGCATGTGCGCACCATTTTGGCAAAAGGCACCGGCGTGGATCTTCACCGGGATGTCTTTGCTGTCGGTCAGTCTGCCAATGCTCTGTATGGTCAGGTTCATATCAATCTGGCACGGGTGGGCGATGATATGTTTGAGCTTGCGGTGGTGCGCTCGTATGCCGATTTTTTCTTTCAGGATCTGATGCAGGCCGGGCGCGAATTTGGCCTCACCGCCGCTTTTGATGGCCGTGGTTAAAGCCTGTTGGTTATCATTTTCTTGAGGCCAATAAACGCGACATGCTGCAAACTGTGTCAGGCTGGCTAATCGGAATCGTCTTTTCCGTGTAAAATATATCGAAAAATGCTTGAATTTAAACCCTGGGGTGCTGATGTCTGCCGCGCGGCCTCTTGAAAATAACAGGCATGTGATGGGTTTTGCTTTTCATCAATTCGAGGTGTAGCCATTCTTTTCCACAATGAATGCGCGCTTTTTAAGCTCAAAAAAGATTTTTTTGCCGATTTTTTTCAAAATATGCCGCCAATATGAGCAATTGGCAGAAAAATGCGCGCTGCCTGTCATTTGGGCTTCACATTTGCCGCGAAACCGATATCAAATTGCCACAACACGAAGAACCCGAACGGGACAACAAGGGGTGCCGCGCCTGCGGACATCCAGGGGATATAGTATGGATTACTTCATACAGCAGCTCATCAATGGGCTTACACTTGGTTCTATCTATGGCCTTGTGGCGATTGGTTATACGATGGTCTATGGCATCATCGGCATGATCAACTTCGCTCACGGCGATATTTTCATGCTCGGCGGCTTTGCGGCACTGATCGTTTTTCTGGTTCTCACCACGTTTTTTGCAGGCATCCCAGTGGCATTGGCCCTGCTGATCATGCTGGTGGTTTCAATGCTGATGACCGGCCTGTGGAACTGGACCATCGAGCGCGTGGCCTATCGGCCCCTGCGTGGCTCCTTCCGCCTCGCGCCGCTGATCACCGCCATTGGCATGTCGATTGCGCTGTCCAACTTCATTCAGGTGGCGCAAGGCCCGCGCAACAAGCCCATTCCGGCTTTGGTCAATGATGTGTTCCACTTTGGCGGAATTACCATTGCGCTCAAGCAGTTGATCATTGTGGCGGTCACCGCCGTTCTGCTGGCGGCTTTCTGGTACATCGTCAACAAGACGCCGCTTGGCCGCGCCCAGCGTGCCACCGAGCAGGACCGTAAAATGGCGGCTTTGCTGGGGGTGGATGTGGACAGAACCATTTCCGTCACCTTCGTGATGGGTGCAGCACTCGCCGCTGTGGCTGGCACCATGTATATGATGTATTATGGCGTCGCCTCCTTCACCGATGGCTTTATTCCGGGTGTGAAGGCCTTTACGGCTGCTGTTCTGGGCGGCATTGGCTCGTTGCCGGGCGCTGTTCTGGGTGGTCTTTTGATCGGCCTGATTGAATCGCTGTGGTCGGCCTATTTCACCATCGCCTACAAGGATGTCGCAACCTTCGGCATTCTGGCTTTTGTGTTGATTTTCAAACCAACCGGCATTCTGGGCCGTCCCGAAGTGGAGAAGGTCTGATCCATGTCCTCAGTTGATCATACATCCACCAAGCCCGATGGCCTCGTTCTGCGCGCTCTGAAAGAAGGGCTGTTTGCAGGGGTTATCGCCCTTGGCCTGTT
>CAJYRE010000267.1 GCA_913776675.1 Rhizobiaceae bacterium | reverse complement strand
TTGAAACCGCCGCCGCCGTGGAATGGGCAGCAAGCTATGCTGGCCCATGCTTCCTGCGACTGTCGCGGGTTGGGGTTCCTGATCTTCTGCCGGAAGGCCACACCTATGTGTTGGGCAAGGCCAATATGCTGCGCGATGGTGCAGATGTGACACTGATTGCCAACGGGACGCTGACCCATCGGATGATGAAAGCCGCCGACATTCTCGCAGGCCTTGGCATTTCAGCCCGCGTGCTGAATATGGCAACGGTTCGGCCCATCGACGAGGAAGCCATCATTGCCGCGGCCAAGGAAACCGGGGCAATTGTGACGGCTGAAGAACATTCAGTGTTTGGCGGGCTTGGTTCTGCCGTTGCCGAAGTAGTGGTGGATCATACACCCGTACCCATGAAACGCCTTGGCGTTCCCGGCATTTTTGCACCCACCGGGTCTGCGGAGTTTTTGCTGGATGAGTTTGGCATGAGCCCGGCTGCGATTGCGGAAGCCGCGCAAGCTTTGATCCGGCGGAAGTGAAGTTGCGTTGAGCGGCAGCGCCAGAGTTACCCCCCCCTCTGGTCTGCCGACCATCTCCCCCTCAAGGGGGGAGATTGTAATGACGACCCCGCGGCATTCTTTCAATTTAAGCTACGTTATCCGGCACGCAGGGAACCAGTTTTGAAATCAGAGCCAAACCGCGATTCGATCTCCCCCCTTGAGGGAGAGATGGTCGGCAGACCAGAGGGGGGTATTCTTGCTCTGTCGCCCATAACAACGTGCTGAATCCTAAAAAATACCCGGAGACCCCACCCATGCGCACCATTCTGGCCATCGACCAAGGCACCACCAATTCCAAGGCCATTCTGGTTTCCCAAACCGGCGAACTCCTGGCCCGTGGCTCCTCGCCGGTGGGTATCACCTACCCGCAATCCGGCTGGGTGGAGCAAGACCCGAATCGCGTTTGGCAATCGGTTGTAGAAGCCATCACCGCCTGCCTTGCCAAAGCACCTGAGGCACAGGTTGAAGCCATTGCCATTTCCAATCAGCGCGAATCCGTCACCATTTGGGATGCTGAAACCGGAGAATCGCTTGGCCCGGTGGTGAGCTGGCAATGCCGCCGCACAGCGCCAGAATGCGCCACCCTCACCGAGGCAGGCCACCTGCCCCGTGTGCAAGCCATCACTGGCCTGCCGCTGGACCCGATGTTTCCCGGCCCCAAAATCCGCTGGCTGCTGGACCGTGCCCCGAAGGGTCGCAAACTCCGGGTTGGCACCGTTGATAGCTGGTTGATTCATTGCCTCACAGGTGGCAAAACCCATGCCTGCGATGCCTCCAACGCCGCCCGCAGCCAATTGCTGGACCTCAAAACTCAAAGCTGGAGCGATGAGCTGTGCAGCATTTTCGGCGTCGATAAGTCCGTTTTGCCGCAAGTGCGCAACAGCTCCGATGATTTTGGCACCACCCTTAATGTCCCCGGCATTGCTGATGGCACCCCCATACGAGCCGCCATTGGCGATAGTCACGCCGCCCTGTTTGGCCATGGGGCCTTTAACCCCGGCGATGGCAAAGTCACCTTTGGTACCGGCTCATCGGTGATGACCACCCTGCCCGATTTCATCGCGCCTGAGCGCGGCATCACCACCACGGTTGCTTGGCGGCTGAACGGCAAACCGACTTACGCTTTTGAAGGCAATATTCTGGTTTCTGCCGCAAGCCTGCCGTGGATGACCGAGATTTTGGGCCTGCCCGATGTGGCCGCCCTCGTCGATCTCGCCGCCACCGCCACACCCGGAGGCCCGGGCTTTGTGCCCGCCTTTGTCGGCCTTGGCGCACCCTATTGGGATTCGGAAGCACGGGCACTGTTTTCACAAATCAACTTCAACACCACCCGCGCCCAGATGGCTCGCGCCGTCACCGATTCCATTGCCTGTCAGGTGCATGATGTCTTTGCCGCGATGAAAAGCCAGACCGGCGGCGAATTTGGTACGCTCTATGTGGATGGCGGCCCCAGCCAGAACCGCTTTCTGATGCAATGTGTGGCCGATCTTCTCGGCCATCCGGTGATTCAATGCGAAGCGCCAGAGGCATCCGCCCTTGGTGCCGCTTATCTGGCGGGTTTGTCGCTTGGTATATGGCCCGATCTTGCCACAATTTCGGCGCTACCAAAGGCCAACCAGACGCTTTATCCACAAACGCAAGGGGTGCAAGAGCGCCTCAACACATGGCAGGACGCAATTGCCCGCTCGACCTTTGTCTATTCTCCCGGTAAAGGTGAATAATAATTCACACTCGGAGCAACCATGGGACGGCTCAATGAACTCCGCCTGATTTCTCGCGTGGCGCAGATGTATCACATCGAAGGCAAACGGCAGGCGGACATTGCCCAGCACTTGCGCCTGTCACAGGCCACCGTGTCGCGCATGCTCAAACGCGCCGAAGCAGAGGACATTGTCCGCACCACGGTGATCCCCCCGGTTGGCACCTATAGCGATCTGGAAAGCGCTTTGCGCGAACGCTTCAATCTGCCGGAAGCCGTGGTGGTGGATTGCTCTGAAGACCGCAACGGTGCCATCATGGCCCGCATTGGCGAGGCGGCAGCGCATTTGCTGGAAGTGACACTTGCCCCCAGCGAAATCATCGGCGTTTCAAGCTGGAGCCAGACCATTTTCAAAATGGTCG
>CAJYRE010000266.1 GCA_913776675.1 Rhizobiaceae bacterium | reverse complement strand
TGGATGGCCTGCGGCTGGATGAGGCCCGCAATCCGCTGACAATTCTGGCAACGGGCCTCTATGGCGAAACACTGCCAAACCAGAATGGTGCGCCGCTGCGTCTGGTTGTGCCATGGAAATATGGCTTCAAGGGCATCAAATCGATAGTCAAAATTACGCTGACCGAAAAGCAGCCGCCCTGCACCTGGAATATTCTGGCCCCGAATGAATATGGCTTCTATGCCAACGTAAACCCCAAGGTCGATCATCCCCGCTGGAGTCAGGCCACAGAGCGGCGCATTGGTGAAAGCTCCGGCCTGTTTGGCGGTGCGCGCATCAACACCCTGCCCTTCAACGGCTATGGCGAGCAGGTGGCCGGTCTTTACACCGGCATGGACCTGACGAAGTTCTACTGATCATGGCGGGCTTTACACTTTCTGCGCGGCAGAAATCGCTCTCTGTCTGGGCGCTTTATGTCGTTGGCCTTCTTCCTGGACTCTACGCTTTCTACCTCGGGATTGTTGGCGAGTTAGGGGCAGATCCGGTGCGCGAATTCGAGCATCGGCTGGGCATATGGGCCTTGCGGCTGCTCTGCATCGGCCTTGCCGTCACGCCGTTGCGTGATCTTTTCAAGGTCAACCTGATTGCCTATCGCCGGGCACTGGGGCTTTTGGCGTTTTATTATGTGCTGGCGCATTTTGCCGTCTATCTCACACTCGATCGCGGCTTGATCATGTCGTCCATCCTTGGTGATATTCTCAAGCGGCCCTATATCATGCTGGGTATGCTGGGGCTGATTTTGCTGATTCCGCTGGCCGTGACCTCCAACCGCTGGTCGATCCGCAAGCTGGGCAGCAAATGGAACACCTTGCACAAGGCCAGTTATATCATTCTGGCGGCTGGCCTTCTGCATTTCGTGCTGTCACGCAAGTCGTTCACGCTGGAGCCAGTCACGTACACAGCCATCGTGATTGTGCTTTTGGGTTATCGATTAATCCGCCCGAAAATAATGGCAGCGAAGCGCAAAAACTCTGCCCGGATACGGGCAGCATAATCACCCGGTTGGTGCAAGGTCTGTACGCTACCACCATGCATAAACGTGCATGGGGCCTGAGTAGCAACGGAGCAGAAAACCTACTATAGCATTTCAATGTTTCACGGAAACACTGAAATGCTATAAGTCTTTGTTTTTACGCATTTCTGGACGGAAAACCGCTACGCACTTTTCCTGGAAATGCTCTAAGCCACGTTGACCTCGCAAAAACAGCGGGGCAGCAGTTTATTGGCAATCGATTTCTGTAGAGGTATTTGTGAAATTCGATGGCCGTTCCGGGATTTTCCTGAGAGGCTTTCACACCTCACATCACACCGGGGGTTGTTGGACAATCTGTGACCGTTAGCCGCCATTGTAGTCATAGGCCGAGCAGTGAAACCGCAAAGCCGTCGTTAGAGTTTGTCAGGGAAAAGTGGAACCCGGTTTTCCCGAAAAAACAAACGAAATCAAAAGAATATAGAGTCTGTCCGGTTCAATCGAACCTGACAGACTCTAGCTCGGGCACAGACGCAACTGGTCGACATGAGAGGATTAAAAATGGACGAAGATGCTGGCGTGATCGCTGTGGACCATACGGGGTTCTCGGTCACCTCGTTGGAGGAGGCGATACAGTTTTGGACTGAGGCGATGGGTTTCAATCTCGCTCGCCGAGGAGAGATGGGTGGAGAATTCCTAAGGGAGGCCACGGGAGTAGACGATCCGCGCTGCCGAATGGCGCTGGTGACGGCTCCAAACGGCTACCCTGTCGAGCTCCTTGAATATTCGACAGGCCCTACACTGGGTCAGACGCCTCGTAGCGCAGGTGCTATCGGTGCCGCGCACATCGCCTTCACGGTTGCAGATATCCGCAAGGCGATTGCTAGGATTGAGGCGGCGGGGTGGGCCGTGAAGGGTTCGCCGCAACCGATACCAGCCGGACCCCGATCCGGAACAATGGTCGCGTACATCTCTGGTCCGGATGGTATCACCATCGAGCTGATGCAGCCGCCCGTTCAACATTCCCGCATCGTGTAACGCACCTTCGGTCCGGGAAAGCTCCTTGTGTAAGTTTTCTGTTCCGTTCATACCTACCCCCTGCATGGAGACATACCGATCTTGCTGACCACCTCGCCAACCTTGACAGACGCCCAAACGCTGTATGACAACGGCCAGCATCAAGCCGCAGTTGACGTTCTCGCAACATTGATCGCATCCCATCCGGGACCAGAAGCCGCAAAACTGCTGGGCGACATCCTGCTAAAAATGGGGTTGGTGGATGGCGCGGTGGAGGCCTTTGAGTTTGCAGCCAGTCGCATGCAAGGGCCGGAAAAGGCGCAAATGTTGGCTCATGCGGCCTTTGTTGCCTTAAGCATGCCGGATACCATGCCGGAGGGAGATCGGCTCAACCAACGGCTGGCAACCCTTGCCAACAGCGACTCCATCTTGCATCTGAAACGCGCTGCGGATTTTTTAACAGGCGACGCCCGTAATCCACTTACTCTCACAGTCTTGCGCAAGCTGCGTAACCTCGATCCGCACAATGATTATATCCGCATGACGCTTTTGCGCACAGCGCGGGAACAATGCGCCTATGATGTGTTGAGCGTGGAAGAGCCGGAGCTTGCGCACGTGCT
>CAJYRE010000265.1 GCA_913776675.1 Rhizobiaceae bacterium | reverse complement strand
GTTGTTGACCTTCCGGGCGGCTTTTCGCCCGGTGCCAAGCGCTCACTCTTGAGGCTTCCAAATGGTCTGACGCTCTATCCGCTGATCTGCTACGAGATCATTTTCCCGGATGAAATAGAGGATGCTTCCTCGCAGGCGAATGCCATTGTGAATGTCACCAATGATGCATGGTTTGGTGATTCTCCCGGTCCCTATCAGCATTTTCAACAGGCAAGATTGCGCGCGGTGGAGACCGGGCTGCCTGTTATTCGCGCCGCGAATAATGGCATTTCTGCCACAATTGACCCGCGTGGAAACGTTGTTTCCGGTTTGCGATTAAACGCAGAAGGCGTAGAAGATGCAATTTTGAAGTTTAAAACGTCGAATGAAAAGTCGCTATTTTCGAGAAAAAACAACTTTTGGGTGGTAACTGTTTTGTTATTATCTTTGGCTGTAATTTCTCGCTTAAGTTTTATTTCGAGAGTGAATTGACCAAAAACCCCTAAAAATGCATAGTGTGTGAGCCGGGTGGCGCTTGTGTTTCTGAACTTGAAGTTCGTCGCGTTACAACGTAACGTTCCTGAAAGTTGCAAAAACCGCCCGCAATGACAGTATCAATCTTCAATACAAACCATTGTCAGGATCGTGACATGCTCGAAAACAAGAAAAAGCCAAACCCCATTGACATCCATGTTGGTAGCCGGATTCGTCTTCGCCGCACCATGCTGGGCATGAGCCAGGAAAAGCTGGGTGAGGCTCTTGGCATCACATTCCAGCAGATTCAGAAGTACGAAAAAGGCACAAATCGCGTTGGTGCCAGCCGTCTGCAAAATATCTCCACCATTCTCAATGTTCCTGTGTCCTTCTTCTTTGAAGATGCCCCAGGTGAGCAGGCAGCCGTCGGCTCGTCCGGTTTCTCCGAAGCCGCAAGCTCCAATTACGTTGTCGATTTCCTGTCTTCCTCGGAAGGTCTTCAACTGAACAGAGCGTTTGTGAAAATTAATGACCCGAAAGTGCGCAGAAAAGTGGTCGATCTGGTCAAGGCCCTTTCCGCCGAGATTGAGGCTGAATAATTAAAGCCACTGTCCGGCATTTAAAAAAAAGCGGCGTGCGGGCCGCTTTTTTTTCGCTCTGGTGATATTCAAGAAAGGAATGCTGACATAAAGATATATTTATGTCGTTGTGTTCTTGTTTTTGGAGCGCTGAGGCTCTAACACAAGAGAACCTGGTTCATTGAGGGGAATCCCGCATGCGCTCAAATTATCTGTTTACGAGTGAGTCTGTTTCGGAAGGACATCCGGACAAGGTTTGTGATCGAATCTCCGATGAGATCGTTGATCTGGTCTATCGTGAGGCGGCAAAGACCGGGGTTGATCCCTGGACGGTGCGCATTGCCTGCGAAACATTGGCAACGACCAATCGCATCGTGATCGCTGGTGAGGTTCGCCTTCCTGCCAGTTTGATGAAGACCGACAAAAACGGCAATGAAGTGATCAATCCGGCCAAGTTCAAGGCTGCCGCCCGCAAGGCTGTTCGGGACATTGGTTACGAGCAGGATGGTTTTCACTGGAAGACGGCCCGCATTGATGTGTTGCTGCATTCGCAGTCGGCCCATATTGCGCAGGGCGTGGACAAGGCTTCCGACCACGACAACAGCGAAGGCGCTGGCGACCAGGGCATCATGTTTGGTTATGCCTGCCGCGAAACACCGGACCTGATGCCAGCTCCGATCTATTATTCTCACAAAATCCTGCAATTGCTCTCGGCTGCCCGCAAGGCTGGCGAAGGTGATGTGGGCAAGCTGGGCCCCGATGCCAAGAGCCAGGTCACTGTCCGTTACATCGACGGTAAGCCTGCTGAAGTGGCATCTATCGTGCTGTCCACACAGCATCTGGATGAGAGCTGGGATTCGGCAAAAGTACGTCAGGTGGTTGAGCCTTACATTCTTGAAGCGCTTGGCGATCTCAAGGTGGCTGCCGATTGCAAGTGGTACATCAACCCCACGGGCAAGTTCGTGATTGGTGGCCCGGATGGCGACGCTGGCCTCACCGGCCGCAAGATCATTGTTGACACCTACGGCGGTGCAGCCCCACACGGTGGCGGCGCCTTCTCCGGCAAGGATACCACCAAGGTGGACCGTTCTGCTGCCTATGCAGCCCGCTATCTGGCCAAGAACGTTGTGGCCGCAGGCTTCGCTGATCGTTGCACCATCCAGATTTCCTACGCCATCGGTATTGCCCAGCCTCTGTCGATCTATGTGGATCTGCATGGCACCGGCACGGTTTCGGAAGACAAGGTGGAGGCAGCGCTTGCTAAGGTGATGGATCTGTCCCCATCGGGCATCCGTCGCCATCTGGACCTGAACAAGCCAATCTATGCCAAGACCTCGGCTTATGGCCATTTTGGCCGCAAGGCTGGCCGTGATGGCTCCTTCTCGTGGGAGAAGCTTGATCTGGTCAAGCCACTGAAAGAAGCGATCAAGGCTTGAGTGATATGACACTGGACCGCCGCAGCCGGGCGACCGAAGCCTTTTTCGGTCGCCGTAAGGGAAAACCACTCCGCGATCAGCAGGTTGAGCGCATGGAGCATTTGTTGCCCGAGCGCATGGTTGACCTTGAAACTGCGGCTCCTGCCGATTTGAAGGTGCTTTTTCCACTTGCCGTAGACCGTATCCGTCTGGAAATCGGCTTTGGCGGCGGAGAGCATCTTGCGCATCGGGCCCGCACCAATCCGTCCACCGGCTTTATCGGGGTGGAGCCTTTCGTCAATTCCATGGCAAAGCTTTTGGCCGTGATCGAAGCTGAAGGCCTGCCGAATATTCGCGTTTACAATGATGATGCGACGCAATTGCTCGATTGGCTGCCATCGGACTCGATCGATCAGATTGATCTTCTCTATGCGGACCCATGGCCCAAGAAGAAGCATTGGAAACGCCGCTTTGTCTCGCAGGTGAACCTTCAGCGGTTTCACCGGGTTTTGAAGCCGGGCGGAATTTTCTGCTTTGCCTCGGATATTGATACCTACGTGAATTGGACCCTGCAGCACTGCCGTGATCACGGTGGTTTTGACTGGCAGGCGGAAAGCTCGAAGGATTGGCTGACGGCCTATCCCGATTGGCCGGGTACGCGCTACGAGGCCAAAGCCCGGCGCGAGGGCCGTTCATCGGCCTATCTGACGTTCCGCAAGGTCTGAGCCGGATCAGACAATCATACATGCTGACTGAAACAAAAGGACTGTGCGAAGAATATCGCACAGTCCTTTTAGAGTATTTCCAGGAAAAGTGCGTAGCGGTTTTTCGTCCGGAAATGCGTAAAAACAAAGAGTTAGAGCGTTTCAATGTTTCCATGAAACAGTGAAACGCTCTAGCGTATCAGAGGATATTTGCTGATCAGTGCAGGCTGACGGTCTTCAATTCGTCTTCAGCAGCTTTGAAAAAGGTCGAAGAGCGGTTGTCAGTCAAAAGAATGGGTGTGCCGTCTGCGGCAAACAGGGCCCATAGATCGGTTTGCGGGTCAATATCCGGGGCGTCAGGGAAGCAGCGCGCCACGTCTTCATAGCGAATTTTGCGAATATAACCCACTTCGCCGGAGCCAAGGTGCGTGAGTTCCATCAGAGACAACTGAGAGGTGGCTTCTTTAATCAACATTCCGGTTCTCCTTCAGGGAGGGAGGGGCGGTCAGGCCGCCATTCTCCTAGTCTGAGGCGGAAATGTTAATTTTTCTCACCGTTTGATGCGGAATGGGACGAAAAAGTTCAATGACCAGCAAACCATTATTCAAACGTGCATTGGCAACATCCATCCCATCGGCCAGTACGAAGCTTCGTTGAAACTGGCGCGCGGCAATGCCCCGAAACAGATAATCGGCGTTGGGCTGTTCTGTCTGGCGTCCCCGAATCACCAGTTGATTGCCTTCAACGGTGATTTCCAGATCGCCATCGCCAAAGCCTGCAACAGCCAGCGTGATTCGCAATTTATCGCCAGTGGCCTGATCCGGATTGCGCACAAGCTCGATGTTGTATGGGGGGTAGCCATCGTTGGCGCGCGCTGCAAGCTGGCTGATCACGCTGTCGGTGATTTCAAAGCCGAGCAGCAACGGAGTTGAAAAGGGTTTTGTCGGGCGCATCTCTGTCCTCGGCTTCTGATAACCCACCTTTTC
>CAJYRE010000264.1 GCA_913776675.1 Rhizobiaceae bacterium | reverse complement strand
GGAACCTTGTCCTTGGTGCCGCCGATGGACATCAGCTTCAGCTCGGCGGCGGTGCGATCCCGCACATCACCCGTCATGTTGCACAGGCGCTGCATGTTATCGTCGTGGAACACCACCGGCACGCTGTCGGTGGTGTATTGCAGGTCACACTCAATGGCAAAGCCAGCCTCGATAGCACGCGCAGCAGCAGACAGCGTGTTTTCCCAGACAAGCTTGTTGAGATCGTGAAAACCACGGTGCGCGACAGGCCGCTCCTTGATCCAGCTTGCATCCGTCACAGGCTGATCTCCATGATGGCATCCACTTCAACAGCGGCATTCAAGGGCAGGGCGGCCATGCCAACTGCGGCGCGCGCATGTTTACCCGCCTCGCCCAACACATTGGCGATCAGGTTGGAGGCACCGTTCATGACGAGATGCTGATCGGTAAAGCCAGCGCCCGAAGCAATAAAGCCGTTGAGTTTGATAACCTTGACGATTCGGTTCAGATCACCGCCCAGTGCCGCTTTGGCCTGAGCCAGAATATTGATGGCGCATAGCTCTGCTGCGCGCTGGCCATCGGCCAGAGCCACATCTGTGCCCAAAAGGCCGGTGACAGCAATTTTGCCGTTTTCCATCGGCAACTGGCCGGAAAGATAGAGCAGATTGCCGCTGATAACGTAAGAAACATAATTTGCGGCAGGTGTGGCGGCTTCCGGCAGGGTAATGCCAAGGGTGCTGAGGCGGCTGTCAATGGTGTCGGACATGATCAAATCCTGTATTCGACTGAAACGTGGTGATAAACGTGTATGCGCGGCAAAACTGCCTCGCTTTTGACAAGTCAGTTCTTATAGCATTGAATGGAACTGCAACAGGAGATTATGCATGCCGCAGGCGACCTTGGCCCTTGTTCTGGCATTAACAGCTAACACGGCGATGACACCTGCGAATGTGGATCCACAGGCGGGCAGTGTTTTGGCCCCTCACCGGGCCACCTATGATATTGAGCTGAAGAAGGCCTCTGACCAATCCGGTGTCGATGACATGAGTGGACGGATGGTATACGAGTTTAACGGCTCCACCTGTAGTGGCTACAAGACCAATTTCCGATTTGTCACCAAGATCGAAACCGGCGATCAGGTCAGTGTGACCGACCAGCAAATCCAGACATTTGAAAATCCGGCGGCCCGTCGGTTTGATTTTGAAAGCAAATCGTTTACCGATGACAAGCTGGATAAAGATGTCAAGGGCGCTGCCATCGGCAAGACCGATGGTGTTCAGGTGCAATTGAAAGAGCCGCAGAAGCGTGAGCTGAAATTGGCCAATGCTCTGTTTCCGGCCCAGCATGTGCTGGAAATGCTCGATAGAGCCCGCAGCGGCAAACGTTTTTTTGAAGCGCGGATTTTTGATGGCACAGAAGATGGTGATAAAAGCTATCTGACAACAACCGTGCTTGGCCCATCGGAAAAACGGGCCAATGATGGCAAGGATCCGCTGTCCGGACGCACATACTGGCCTGTTTCCATTGCTTATTATGAAGACAAGTCTTCAGGAGATCAGCTGCCGATCTACACCCAGTCCTTCAATCTCTATGATAATGGTGTCACGCGCGATTTGACCCTTGATTATGGGGACGTGATTCTCACCGGCAAGCTCTCCAAGCTGGAATTGCTGCCAACAACCACATGCAAGGCTGAAAAATAGGGTGCTGTTCGGGTTTTTATTGCCCAAGCCTTGATTTGCCGGATAAATCACGATATGGCGACCCGCATTCCACACGTGAAACTTGGGATTGTTCGGGAGACATCCGGACCTTTCCGCCGGTGGCGTTTCTGTAAAGGGCGCTGTTTGCTTCATGGGGGTTAAACCGGAAAAGGAGAAAAGGCATGGCATTGCCTGATTTTAGCATGCGTCAGCTTCTGGAAGCTGGCGTTCACTTTGGTCACCAGACTCACCGCTGGAACCCAAAGATGAAGCCGTACATCTTCGGCGATCGTAACAACATCCACATCATCGATCTGGCTCAGACAGTTCCTATGCTGTCGCGCGCTCTTCAGGTTGTTTCTGACACGGTTGCTCGTGGCGGCCGCGTGCTGTTCGTTGGCACCAAGCGTCAGGCATCTGATCTGATTGCTGATGCTGCGAAGCGTTCGGCTCAGTACTACGTCAATTCCCGCTGGCTCGGCGGTATGATGACCAACTGGAAGACCATTTCCAATTCGATCCAGCGTCTGCGCAAGCTTGACGAAATCCTGAATTCGGAAGCGCAGGGCTATTCCAAGAAGGAGCGCCTGAACCTTGAGCGCGAACGCGAAAAGCTTGAAAAGGCTCTTGGCGGTATCCGTGATATGGGCGGCACCCCTGACCTGATGGTGATCGTAGACACCAACAAGGAAAAGATCGCTATCGACGAAGCCAAGCGTCTGGGCATTCCAGTCGTGGCTATCATCGACTCCAACTGCGATCCTGACCTGATCGATTTCCCGATTCCGGGCAATGACGACGCTTCGCGCGCCATCGCTCTGTACTGCGACCTGATTTCGCGCGCTGCCATTGATGGTATCGCTCGCCAGCAGGGTGCTTCGGGTCGTGACATCGGCGCATCTGTTGAAGCCCCTATCGAGCCTGCGCTCGAAGGTTCTGCTGAAGCTTGATGCGTTGAAAAGCAGGCCGAACAGGCCTGCTTTTTGATAATACGTTACGTCGAGAAAATAGTGCATATCATTGTTTTCATAGAACATTGA
>CAJYRE010000263.1 GCA_913776675.1 Rhizobiaceae bacterium | reverse complement strand
GGTCAACCGGCCAAAACGTGAAGCGAGCTTGGAACATGAACGGACAGCGGTCTCTTTCTCCCCGCCAAGTGGGGCCTTCATCGCTTGATGCCCTGAGCCGCACCATCGAGGGGCTTGAGGCGCGCATTGAAGGGTTGATGAACGGCTTGCCGAAAAGCGAACGCTTGCCTGAACGCTTCTCTGCGCCGTCGCCTGTACAAACGGCATTGCCACGGATGGAGCGGCCGGACCCTCTGGCGGAAATCCGGGAACGTCAGCGGGCGCTGGAAGCGGCACGGCCGCGTTCGTCTGTCATTGCGCGTGAACGCCCTTTTCCATCCGATGCTTTTGTCGCACCGCCTCGTCCTGTGGTGGAAAAAGCAGCGAAAACGTCTGCTGTATCTGAAAAACCGGCTGTAACCGCAGCACCTTTGGCGTTTGAACAGGCGCTGTCCAGCTTGCGGGCCGATTTGCGTCAGGATCTTCACCATGACATCAGTGAGCGTCTGGCCTCGGATATTGCCACATTGCGGACGGACATTGCCGAGATTCGCAAACTGGCGCAAGACAGCCAGAATGCCAGTGCGTGGCGTGAGGATTTCTCCCGCATGGCCGAGAGCATCGAGCGCCTCGGTCAGGCCCCCACTGTTGAGACAGAAGGCTTGCGGGCTGATTTTGAAGAATTGCGCTCCCTGATGGATGGGCTGGTGCGCTCAGACAGTGTGCGGGCCATGGAAGATCGCTGGACGGCGCTTGAGGCCCGGCTGGAAACCATTGACCCGGAGCGAATCCAGCAGGATCTTCTTTCGCTGGCCTATCGGCTGGATGACATCAAGCAGCAGCTTGGCAACATTGGTGATGTGCGCTCCATGCGATTGCTGGAAGGCAAGTTGATCACCATTGCCAAGGCGCTGGAGCACATCGGTACACATCTGGAGCCCAACAGTCAGGCCATGCTGGAGCAGTTTTCTCAGGTGGACCGGCGTCTGGATGAGATTTCGCGGGCGGTGGCAGCCGCAGGCCGCAACCCGGCGGGCAGCACCGATCCGCGTCTGCTGGAGCGTCTTGAAGATCGTATCGATACCATTGCCCGGCATTTGGAAGTGATTTCCGAGCAAACGGCTGGCATCAACCGGGAAGGCGAACTGCTGGAACGTATGGAGGCTCTGTCTGAACGGATTGAAGAACTGGCCAACCAGCAGGCCGCCCGCCGTCTGGAGGAGCGGCTGGATGCGCTGACAGCCATGCTGGAACGCCCGCAAACGGAAAGCTTTCAGCCGGAGTTGACAGGCTATCTCTCCGATATTTCCCGCAAGATCGATGCGCTGGATCATGGTGCGTTGAGCGATAAACTCTTAAGCCAGATTGCCGTGATTGGCCGCCGCATTGACGGCATCGAATCTCTGCCTTCAGCACCCGCGGTGGATCAGGAGCTGCTGCGAAGCCTTGATGACCGGCTCTATGCCATTGCTGCCCGTCTGGATGAAACGGTGGCATCGCCTCAGGCTGATCAATCTGCCATTGCGGGGCTGGAACAGCAGATTGCCCATCTCTCCACCCTGATCAGCACCTCTCCTCTTTCGGATGGGGTGTACGGAGAGCAGATTGAAGGGCGCATGGCCGCCCTTGAGGATTATCTGGCGACCAGTGATGAGTATATCGTGGAGGCAGCCCGGCAGGCTGCTGAAGCGGTGATGGACAATTACACGCGACAGAATCCCGCATCTCCGACAGGTTCAGCTCCGGATCAGACAGCGGAGATGCTGGCGGCTCTGACCGAGCACCTGCGCAATCTGGAAGATATGAGCCGCAATGGCGAGGAGCGCAGCCATCGCACCGTCGAGGCACTGCATCAGACCATGGTGCAGATTGCCGAAAAATTGGATCAGATGGATGCTGTCAAAGAAGCATCGCCGGTGCGTGAAGCACATCGGGAAATCGAAGCTGCTTTCCAGCCCTCGGTGGACAGCGGCACCCAGTTGATGCGCACTGACATGCACGATGCGCTGACCGTTGCCGAAACCGCATCCAGACCCAGCCTGTTGGCCGGTTTGGGTCAGCGCTTGAAAAGCCGTTCTAAAAAGCAGGAGTTGCAGGCATCTGTGAGCGTGCCGCCCATGCCGGAGCAGCCTGCGCAGGAACAGGAGCCACAAGGCCGTCAGGTTGTGGATACGGTTCCGTCCATTGATCCGGCTGATGCCCTGCTGCCGGAAGAAGCCAATGAATTGCTCGAGCCAGGCTCTGGCAAGCCGGATGTGCGCAAGATTCTGGAAAAGGTGCGGGCGCGTCAGGATGCTGGAGCCGTTCGCAGCGATCCCAAAACCGATATGCCCAGCAAAGTCGATGACCGTATGGATTTCATTGCGGCGGCCCGTCGGGCAGCACAAGCGGCGGTGAATGAAACGGATCGTGGTTTCAGGGTCAAAAAGCCAACTATGGCCGACGAGGTCACAGGTGCCTCTGCTTTTGCGCGCTATCGCCGACCCGTGCTGATGGCCGTGGGGGCTTTGCTGCTGGCAGCCATGGCTCTGTCGCTGGTCAAAGGATTTTCGGGCAATAACACGCCTGAGCCTGCCGCTCCGCTGAACGCCCCGGCTGCCACAAATGCGCCTGTTTCTGCCTTGCCAGCACCATCTGCTGTTCAGACAGCGGGGGCAAAGCCGTTGCTGCAATCGGCAGCCCCTGTGGCTGAGGTTGCACGTGGGCCGGATATGGCAGCGCCGCTGGGAACCGCCACACTGTCAGCAAAACCCGTGGATGGCACTCAGCAGCCTGCGGCTCTGACACCAGCCAGCAGTTCTGCTGTGCAGCCAACGAATTTGCAGGCATCGGCACCAGCAATGGAGCCTGTGGCGGTCAAACAGAGCTTTGATGTGCCAGCCGAAATCACGCCTGCCTCGTTGGTGAATGCGGCCAGGAGTGGGGATGCCGCTGCCCTGTTTGAGATTGGCTCTCGCTATGTGGAAGGTCGTGGTGTGCCTGCTGATTTTGCCAAGGCTGCCGTCTGGTTTCAGCGGGCTGCGGATCAGGGTCTGGTTCCAGCCCGGTATCGGCTGGCGGGGCTTTATGAAAAAGGCACAGGTGTGCCGCGTGATGTTGCCAAGGCCAAGGGGCTGTATCTTCTGGCAGCGGCGGCGGGCAATGCGGGAGCCATGCACAATCTGGCGGTGATGTATGCCTCGGGAACCGATGGCAAGACCGATATGCAGGAAGCGGCCAAGTGGTTCATCAAGGCCGCCAATCTGGGCGTCACCGATAGCCAGTTCAATCTGGCGGTACTCTATGCCCGTGGTAGCGGCGTCAAGCAGGATTTGAGCGAATCCTATAAGTGGTTCGCGCTGGCCGCCCGCGATGGCGATAAGGATGCTGGCGAAAAACGCGATGAAGTGGCCAAGGCCATGGCACCAGATGTTTTGGAGCGCGCCAAGGCTTCTGTGCAGCAATGGAATGCCACACCGATGGACAATGATGCCAACAGCGTCAATCTGCCCGATGAGTGGGTGGGCAAAGGGATTGCGACCGGCAGTGTTGATATGGAGAAGGCCATCCGCAACATTCAAGCCATTCTCAACAAGAATGGTTTTGATGCCGGACAACCCGATGGCAAGCTGGGTGCGCGCACCGTCTCGGCGATCAAGTCTTTTCAGGTGTCGGTGGGGCAGGAGCCAACAGGCAAGGTCTCCAATGAACTGGTTCGGGCGTTGTTGGCCAAAAATGCCTGAACCGGGCGCATCTCGGTTTGAAAAATGGCAACAGGCTTTCTGCTGAGGGCCTGTTTCTGTCTGATCAGAACCCGGATTCTCTTTTCCCTGATAAACTTTGTTTCGGGGAAAACGAAATAGTCATACACTCGGGCTAGCATGTTGGTTCAGGATGCGGAAATGCCGTTTTTTGAGTCGGCATCTTCCATTCAACATGCGAATGCATCATTCCTTCAATCGGCATTGGTTTCAGGGCAAAATGATGCAGAAGAATTGTTTGTGATCATGCCGTGATCAAGCCCGTTCACGGGCAGCGGTGACATGTCGGATTTGGAGGTTGACCGTGACATTGTATCTGCCAATTGCGGAATTGTCGGTCAACATCTTCATCATTCTGGGCATGGGGGCGGCTGTTGGCTTTCTGTCCGGCATGTTTGGCGTGGGCGGTGGTTTTCTGATTACGCCGCTTTTGATTTTCTACAATATTCCGCCCATCGTGGCGGTGGCCACAGGGGCTAATCAGGTGGTTGCCTCGTCCATTTCCGGGGCCATGAGCCATTTTCGCCGCGGGTCGCTGGATTTGAAGCTGGGCAGCGTTTTGCTGGTCGGCGGCTTGCTGGGGGCGTCTCTGGGCATGTGGCTGTTTGTGCTGTTGCGACGGCTGGGGC
>CAJYRE010000262.1 GCA_913776675.1 Rhizobiaceae bacterium | reverse complement strand
TGCAGATCGACGCATCTCATGCGACTGGACCGCTATGGAAGATTGGCAGGGAGATGGACCATGGATGCGCGCAAGTCTTTGATCGTCGGGCTTGATGTCCCGACTGTTGCTGAAGCCGAAACACTGGTTGTAACGCTGGGCGATGATGTGCTGTTTTACAAGATCGGCTATCAATTGGCCTTTGCTGGCGGGCTGGAACTGGCACGTGATCTGGCCAAAAGCGGCAAAAGCATCTTTCTCGATATGAAATTGCTCGATATTGACAACACCATTGCCTCGGCTGTGGAGAATATCGTCAAAATGGGCATGACCATGCTGACCCTGCATGCTTACCCGAAAGCCATGGCTGCTGCCGTTGCCGCTGCCAAGGGATCGGATCTCTGCCTGCTGGGCGTTACCGTTCTGACCTCCATGGATGATCAAGACCTGATCCATGCAGGCTATAACCATGATGCGGCAAGCCTTGTGGCGCTGCGGGCAAAACAGGCCAAAGACGCCGGCATGGGCGGCATTGTCTGCTCGGCACAGGAAGCAGCCGCGGTTCGCACCATCCTCGGGCCAGACATGGCCGTGGTAACCCCCGGCATTCGCCCGGCCGGTGCCGACAAGGGTGATCAGAAACGGGTGATGACCCCTGCGCAGGCACTGATGGCAGGCTCCAGCCATCTGGTAGTAGCCCGTCCCATTACACGCGCAGCAGACCCCAAAGCGGCAGCACAGGCCATTTTGGCTGAAATGCAGGCAGCCGGTGTTTGACCCGGCTGCTTATTTCGGCTTGGCACCATTGCCTGTCAGGATATTGTGCTGGCCCTGATCGCGGATCAGCTTTCCGTCGGCCCCCACAATCACATTGTTGATGATTGTGTTGTTGTCGGCAAAGCTGCGGTTATCGGCTCCACTGCCAAACGGGGTCGGCGGGTCTTCATCACAATAGAAACTCTGCCAGGGTTGATTGGCATTCATCCAGATGGCTGGCCGCGGGTTTGAGATCCCCTGATAGATGAACTTGTTATCGGCGATACGATTGTGTTGCGGCGTCTGATGGCGCACTGTTCCCCATTGGCCGCAATTGCGAAACAGGAAAATGCCTCCATATTCCGGATTCATGAAGCTGTTGTTCTCAATCACATTATAGGCGGAACCATCGACAGCCAGCACCTCGCGGTTCTTGGTGCGAATGTCAAAATGGTTGCCGGAAATCACATTGCGGGCCGTTTCAGCATCCAGATAGATGCCGGAGCCTTTGGAAACACCCGTGATGACAGAATGAGTGAGGGTTACTTTCGTAACCCCCGGAGAAACATAGAGGGGCATAGGGCCATCGGCCACAATGGTCAGATTGTCCAGCACAATCCCATAGGGTGCAGCAGCTTGCGCAACTTCGGTGTGATTGCGGTTAAGAGACGACTGGCGCACATTGTCTGACTCACCATTTGGCCCAAGACCCATGATGCGGATGGAACCATAAATTTTGCAATTGCGAATGGCGATGTCATGCGGAACGCTCCATTTCCCATCCTCACCCCGCACCGATGAAATCTGAATGGTGGGCGGTGCCCCTCTTGGTGGACGCCCGGAAATGCCAATAATGCCGCCGTGGCAATCCAGGCTGGCTCCGCTGGCTTTCTCCCCGATAAACGCCAGATCCGTCATGACCAGATCGTTGCGGGTCAGTTCAACCTTGCACGCCACCGGCTGAACTTGGGCAACATCATCCGGCACCGCGCGCAACGCCTCATATAGCGATGGTGAACAGGGTACGGCTCCCGCTGCGCGCGTGGCCGCGGCAGGTGCAGCAACGGCTGCTGCAAGACCGATACTATTGTGAAGCAACAGCACCCCCATCAGGGTGGAAAGCGGCTTTGCCACGGATTTTGCTCCTTGCCTGCTCTTCAGAACCGTTACTCCAGTTTTGCAACACCCATGGACATATTCTATCGCTACAGCATTCTTGCGTTTTATCAAACGCAGAAAACACACTGCGACGCTGTATGCCGGGCAGACCCTGACCAATGCCGAATCCGGCATGCGCAATTATGACGCACAGCCATGATACCGCAATGCAAAAATGCAAGAACCATGGACTCGAGCGCCGTCATGCCGCTTGACGTTGCTGTGGATTTCACCGATCACAGTTGAGACAACCAAAGAGGTGATTTGATGGCAAAAGGATACTGGATCGCGCGCGTCGATGTTCACGACACAGAGCGTTACAAGGATTATATCTCGACGGCAAAACCGGCCTTTGAACGCTTTGGTGCCATTTTTCTGGCCCGCGGCGGTCAAACGGAAGCCGTGGAAGGCCAAGCCCGCGCCCGCAATGTGGTGATTGAATTTCCCTCGCTGCAACATGCTCTGGATTGCTACAACTCGCCCGAATACCAGGCCGCTGTCAAAATCCGCCAGGAAGTGGCCGATGGGGAAATTGTTCTGATCGAAGGGCAATAATCTGTCGTTATTCTTGCCGCGAGACAGAGCACGAATCTGCTTCACCTCGCGCAACAATAGCGATAAGACACACCCATATGAATTGGTCTGACTATCCGATCCGCAGGAGCTCTTTATGACATTCGCAAATCTTCCGCCGCTGGTTACTGTTTTCGGTGGCTCCGGCCTCATCGGTCGGCATGTGGTGCGGGTTCTGGCACAGCGTGGTTATCGCGTGCGCGTGGCTGTTCGCCGCCCTGATCTGGCTGGCTTTGTGCTTCCCTTCGGCAATGTCGGACAGATTTCCCTCTCTCAAGCCAATCTGCGCTATAAGGATAGCGTGGCAAAGGCCGTCGAAGGTTCATCCTTCGTGGTCAATTGCGTTGGTATCCTGTTTGAATCAGGCCGTAACAAATTTGATGCCGTGCAGGATTTTGGTGCCCGTACCGTGGCTGAAGCCACGGCTGCTGCGGGTGCAAAGCTTGTGCATATCTCGGCCATTGGTGCAGATGCGAAATCCAAATCACTCTATGCAGCCAGCAAGGGCCGGGGTGAAGATGCCATTCTGAAGGTTTTGCCGGATGCCGTTATCCTGCGTCCTTCGATCGTTTTCGGACCGGAAGACAATTTCTTTAACAAATTCGCGGCCATGACGCGCATTGCACCCTTCCTGCCGCTGATCGGTGGAGGCAAAACCAAATTCCAGCCGGTGTTTGTGGAAGATGTGGCCCAGGCCGTGGCCAAGGCCGTGGACGGCGAGCTGAAGAGCGGCATCTATGAACTGGGCGGACCGGAAGTTCTGAGCTTCCAGCAATGTCTTGAGGAAATGCTGCGGGTTGTGGACCGCGATACACCGCTGATGCCGATTTCCTTTGGCCTTGCCTCGTTCATCGCTGGCATCACCTCAGCCATTCCGCTGATCCAGCCTCCCGTGACCAACGACCAGTTGACGCTGCTGAAAAGCGATAACGTGGTCTCGGCAGCCGCCAAGGCGGAAGGCCGCACACTGGAAAGCATCGGCATTCGCCCACGCTCGGTTGCCGCCGTTCTGCCATCCTATCTCGTGCATTTCCGCCCCAAAGGCCAATACAGCCGCTCTGGCAAGGCTGCCTGACATCTGCAAAAAGGATGCGTCTTCTGTGTCAGCGTTGCACAAAAGACGCATCATTGATTTAGTTCAATTAACCGCTGATTCAGCTCAATCTGCTATTGATGTTGAAATGCGTGATGCGTAAACACGGATTACCGCAAGGAACAGTGGTTTCACCTGATTCCAGCCAGCAATTTCGATTTTTTGGGGTTCATTATCCATGGGCAAATCTATCGCACTGTTTTTCGCGTGTGCGGCTTTGGTTATTATCGCTGGCTCTTTCGTGGCTCCCACCACGGTTGCTGCCCGCAAGGGAATTTGCAATCCCGCTTATGGTGTTGATCCATGCAGCACGGCTTCGATTGCGCGCTAAGCGCAATCGAAAAGGCGCGATAGCATTGACAAAAAGGCCCGCTTCATGCGGGCCTTTTCTTTTGTTCTTGTTTGTCAGATGAACGTTATCGTTTCATTGAGAATAATGAAACACGGCATGCGTTTAACCATACACCTGCAAGGCAATCAGCCCCACAACACCAACCAGAATCCGCCACCAGGCAAAGGGGGCGTAACCGCGCCGGGATACGAAATCCAACAGACCGCGCACCACAAACAGCGCCGAAATAAACGCCGCGATAAAACCAAGACCGATCAGCAGACCATCATCCATGCTCAAGGCATTGCGGTTTTTGTAGAGATCCAGCGTGAAGGCCCCCACCATGGTTGGCATGGCCAGAAAAAAGGAGAACTCTGCTGCCGAGCGTTTATCCGTGCCCATCAGCAGCGAACCAACAATGGTGGCACCGGAACGGGACGTTCCCGGAATCATCGCCAAGCACTGGAAAAAGCCGATTTTCAATGCCAGCGACAGGGGATAATCCATCACATCCGTGTAGCGGGGGGTCAAGGGAATGCGATCCACCACCAGCAACACCACACCCCCCACAATCAGCATGATGCAAATCAGCTTGGGCGTTTCAAACAGCACGGCCTTGATATAATCATGCGCAAGTGCGCCGATTATTGCCGCGGGCAAAAAGGCCACCAGCACAGCCAGAACAAAATGGCGGCTGCGTGGATTGCTGGGCAAAGACAGGGCAATGGACAACAATTTCTGGATATAAACCGCCAGAATGGCCAGAATGGCTCCCAACTGAATCAGCACCGCAAATGTATTACCGGGCGATTTAAACCCTAAAAACTGACCGGCCAAAAGCACATGAGCGGTGGACGAAACGGGTATGAATTCAGTCAGCCCTTCGATAAGACCAAGAATAAGAGCACTGATGATCGATTGATCTTCCATGGAATGTCCTTTTGATGGGCGTGACAAGCAAAGCGATTCGCCTGTATGACGGAACCACGTTTTATAAACGCAAGCTTGCCCGCGTGGGAACCCACGGGCAGGCGCGTCAGACCAGGCAAACGCCCAAACACCGCACGATCAACGCCCGAACCGGAACAGTTAGACAGCAATGCCCACTTTGTATCACCATCCCATGTCAACAACGTCTCGCTTTGTCAGGCTCATTCTGTCTGAATACGGGTTTCAGGCCGATCTGGTCGAAGAGCAGACCTGGGAAAAGCGTCGGGAATTTCTCAATCTCAATCCGGCTGGCACATTGCCGGTCTATGTGGATGACAATATGCGCACGCTTTGCGGGGCGACTGTCATCTCGGAATTTCTCGATGAAACCCATGGCGTACTCAAGCGCGAACGCCGCCTTTTGGCCGAAGACCCGTTCCAGC
>CAJYRE010000261.1 GCA_913776675.1 Rhizobiaceae bacterium | reverse complement strand
GATCGACATTTACAAGAACATAAAACCGGATGCAGCAGCGCCGCAGTTGGAAAAAATGAACCCCATGCTGGCCGCTGCCATTATCATGAAGCTGCCGGCCAAGCAGTCCAGTCTGATTTTTAGCGAAATGGCCCCGGATAAAGTTGCCGCAATCGCCGGCATTATGGCCAGCGCTGCTGATCCCAATACATCGAAGGACCCATCATGATCAAGCGCAGCGCCGTGGTTCTGCTCACCGTCGTTCTCAGCGGATGCGGAAATCAAACCGTCAGGGAAATAGGCAATGCGCCGGCGATGAGCCCGGTTGGCAGCGGTCTGCGCTACAGTCAGGCTCCGCAGCTTGCCAGCTATCCCAAGCAAAGCCGAACGGTCAGCAACGGCTATTCTCTGTGGAGCGACAGCCAGGCAGCGCTGTTCAAGGACTCCCGCGCCATTAACGTGGGCGATCTGTTGACGGTCAACATCTCGATTGCCGACAAGGCGAAATTCAAGAATGACACATCGCGCAGCCGCAAGAATTCGACCTCGTTGAAATTCTCGTCGGTTATGAATCTGTTCGGTATCGTGCCCGCAAATGGGACAGGGAACCTGAGTACGGACTCCAACTCAAGCTCGGATGGCAAGGGATCGGTTGACCGTTCTGAAACATTGGATCTCAGAGTTGCGGCTGTTGTCACCAGCATTCTGGAAAACGGCAATCTGTTGATCAGCGGTTCGCAGGAGGTCCGGGTTAATCAGGAAATCCGTATTTTGAATGTTGCCGGTATCGTGCGCCCGCAGGATGTGGATTCGAAGAACACGATTTCGTATGAAAAGATCGCCGAAGCGCGCATCTCCTACGGTGGCCGTGGTCGGTTGACAGAAGTTCAACAGCCACCGATTGGCCAGCAGGTGGTGGATATGTATTCGCCGTTTTAAGCATTTCCAGCAAAAGTGCGAAGCGGTTTTGCGTCCGGAAATGCGTTGTTAAAAAGTTATTTCCAGCAAAAGTGTTGAGCGGTTTTGCTGGAAGCAAAAAAGCCGGGGTTGTTGGTTGTCCGATTTCGGCAGACAGTCTTCAGGACATGATAAAGACGGCAAAACAAGAGACAGGAACATGTAATGGTGGACCCATTGGCCTTGGAAGGCCCGAAAAAAAAGGCATTTCCCGTTGTGCTGATTGCTGCCATTGCAGGCCTCACGGTTGTTGGCGCAGGCGGTGGCTGGCTGGTGGGCACGATGGTTGCCCCTAAAATCAAGGCGGCCAATGAGGCGCAGGAAAAGGCTGCTGCTGCGGAAGCCGCCAAAAAGGAAGGCAAGAAAGAAGGCGAAAAGCCCGGAGAGGCCGTGCCCAAAATTCCTGCTGAGGCCAATGGTATTGTGCAATTGGATCCGGTGACCACCAATCTCGCTTATCCATCGGATACTTGGGTGCGCATGGAAGTGGCCCTTGTGTTTAATGGTCCTGTTGATGTAAAACTGGCGACTGATATTCATCAGGATATCATGGCTTATATGCGCACAGTAAACTTGCAACAGATCGAAGGACCGCGCGGTTTCAATTATTTGAAAGATGACTTACAGGAGCGCGTTGACCTGCGTTCCGAAGGGCGGGTATCGAAGATTATCTTTAGGACGTTTGTCATCGAATGATTCGGTATCTCATCTTGATTGCCGCTATGATTGCGGTACCGGAATTGGCGCAAGCGCAGCAGTTTCCGTCCAATTTGTTGAATGTGCCGGTGGATGGCTCGGCAGCCTCCTGGATTATTCGCACGTTTGGTCTGCTGACGATTCTGTCTGTCGCTCCCGGCATTCTGATTATGGTGACGAGTTTTCCTCGCTTCATCATTGCATTTTCCATTCTGCGCTCCGGAATGGGGCTGGCCAGTACGCCATCCAACATGATCCTCACCAGTCTTGCCTTGTTCATGACCTTTTATGTCATGACACCAACCATGGATCAGGCATGGCGGGAAGGGGCGCGGCCGTTGCTGGACAATCAGTTGACGGAGGCGGAGGCTGTGGCAAAAATGGCCGAGCCGTTTCGCACATTCATGATGGCCAACACGCGCGACAAAGACATGCGTCTTTTCATTGATCTGGCCAACGAGCGCAAACAAAACCCCGTGGTCGATGGCAAGGTTGATTATCGGGTTCTGATTCCGGCTTTCATGCTGTCAGAAATTCGTCGAGGCTTCGAAATCGGCTTTTTGATCATCCTGCCGTTTCTGGTGATCGATATGATCGTCTCGACCATAACGATGGCAATGGGCATGATGATGCTGCCGCCAACATCCATCTCGCTGCCGTTTAAAATTCTGTTTTTCGTCTTGATTGACGGCTGGAATCTGCTTGTCGGCAGTCTGGTTCGATCATTCCATTAACGTTTGCTCGGCAAAAATAGACATCTGTCTTCCCAAACGCCAAAGGCCAATAAAAGCGATTTTCTCTGTTAAGCCTGCTGGGAGTATGTGTACTCCGGCAGGCTTTTTGCGCTTTTGTTGGTGCAAACCGGCATGACCATATTGATCCTGATGTCGTTGATTTATCCATTTTTTGTAAACCATAAATGCCGATAGGGGTGGGGTTTGGGCAACTTTAGAGGGCGTTTTCCAGCTTTAACGCTTTCTTAACTGCTATTTTTAAAGCCCCTTTAAATATGCGGTGCGCATGTGGATGTCAGAGGCGAGTTAATACCAAATCAGATTAACTGACATGATGTCGATCGCTTCTGCCGGTATTGAGTCCGGCATGTCCCTCTTTCGTATTTTGTAACTCAAGGGACAGATATCATGACAAGCATCATGACGAACAACTCCGCTATTGGCGCACTTGCTACATTGCGTTCGATCAACTCTCAGCTCGACCAGACACAGAGCGCGATTTCTTCGGGCTATAAGGTCAAGGACGCATCCGACAACGCTGCTTACTGGTCAATTGCGACCACGATGCGCTCGGACAACAAGGCTATGTCGGCCGTACAGGACGCTCTTGGCGTTGGTGCAGCCAAGACAGACACCGCCTACACCGGTATGAACGCTGCTATTGGCGTTGTAACCGACATCAAGGCCAAGCTGGTTGCTGCTCGTGAGCCTGGCGTGGACAAGGACAAGATCAACAAGGAACTGGTTGAACTGAAGAACCAGCTCGGTTCGATTTCCAAGTCTGCTTCGTTCAA
>CAJYRE010000260.1 GCA_913776675.1 Rhizobiaceae bacterium | reverse complement strand
CGACAGAACAGCCGCGCCATCAACACGCGCCAAAGCACCTTGACCATCGATGATCATTGGCTTTTTGGCATTCTTCAATACATCAACAAAGCTGTTTTTACCAGCGACCAAATCAGCCAGTGTATCTGGGCCAGCACCCAGATAGGTGTAGTCATAACGCAATTCCGAAGCTTCCCCGATCACAGCAATCGGGAAACCACCGCGCCGCCAACGTTTGCGAATGCGCGCATTGAGTACAGAACCTTCAAAACGCGGATTGGAGCCAACGATCAACAGGGCATCGGCCTGTTCAATTCCTTCAATCGTCGGATTGAAGATATAGCTGGCGCGGCCCAGCGACGGATCCAGCGCAACACCGTCCTGACGACAGTCGTAATTGGCAGAGCCGAGAGACACCAACAGTTCTTTCAGTGCAAACATCTCTTCAACGGATGCCAGATCACCAGCAATAGCGCCGATTTTCGATTCATTCGTAGCGCTTATACCAGCCGCAACCGCAGCAAAGGCTTCTGTCCAGGTGGCGGGCTGCAGACGACCATCACGACGAACGTAAGGCTTGTCGAGACGCTGCGTCTTCAAGCCATCCCAGATAAAGCGGCTTTTATCCGAAATCCACTCTTCATTGATCGCTTCATTGACACGCGGCATGACGCGCATCACTTCACGACCACGCGTATCAACACGAATGGCCGATCCCAGAGCGTCCATCACGTCAATCGATTCGGTCTTGTTCAATTCCCATGGACGGGCTGTGAACGCAAAAGGCTTGGATGTCAACGCACCAACCGGGCACAGATCAACCACATTGCCTTGCAGCTCAGAGGTCATGGCCTGCTCAAGATAGGTGGTGATTTCAGCGTCTTCACCGCGACCAATCAGACCAAGCTCAGCAATACCGGCCACTTCCGTCGTAAAGCGCACGCATCGTGTGCAGTGAATGCAGCGATTCATGACGGTCTTGACGAGCGGTCCGATGTATTTGTCTTCAACGGCACGCTTGTCTTCGCCATAACGCGACGAATCGATACCGAAGGCCATGGCCTGATCTTGCAAATCACATTCGCCGCCCTGATCGCAAATCGGGCAATCGAGCGGATGATTGATCAGCAGGAATTCCATCACGCCTTCACGGGCCTTCTTGACCATCGGCGTATTGGTGAAAACTTCCGGCAATTCGCCATTCGGGCCACCACGAATATCGCGCACACCCATTGCGCATGAAGCGGCGGGTTTCGGCGGACCACCCTTCACTTCCACAAGGCACATGCGGCAATTGCCTGCCACAGAGAGCCTTTCGTGGAAACAAAAACGCGGAACCTCAGCACCGGCCTCTTCGCACGCCTGAAGCAGCGTGAAATGATCCGGAACTTCGATCTCCTTACCGTCGACTTTCAGCTTTGCCATATTCGCCTTCCTGTCTCACGTCCATAGCTGCCGCTTTTAAGCGGACACAGAAGACCAAATGACCTTCCGCTACGCATGTCTCTCTTTAGAACAGCATCCCCATCAGCCCTAAAACTTTTTCAGTTCTATACACAGCAGTGATGCAGTTCTTCTTATTCGTCACCCTTGCGTGGAGATGTCTCCACCGTCATTCATCGACAGATGTCATTTGCCTTTCAGCATCTGCGCCTGTCCAATCCAGTCATCTCGAAGGATACGCCCTTCAAGCCCAAGCTCACGGTCAAACCGCGCAACATCCGCCTCGGTCCATGCAGCAATATCGGCAAATGTGTTAACACCCGATTTGCGCAACAGTTCTTCCACCTTGGGACCAAGACCTGAAATGCGCTTCAGATCATTGCTTTTTGCTCTGCTGCGCGGCTTGCTGATCTTTGATGCTGCCACAACAGACGCTGTTTCCACACCCTTTTTCGGTGTTGCGGAACGCCTCTGGGCTGGTTTTGCCTGCTGGGCGGTTACAACCTCGCTCTGCTTTTCATTCTTCTGTTGTTCACGAACTTGTTGAACAACAGTGTCTTCACTTTGAGCCCGCAATGAAGGCTCAGCCTTTTCCCCACCAACGGGGTTTGACTGCCGGGTGGCATCACGCATGCCTGCCAGCATCAACCCCGTCATCTGTGTTGCCAAACCAAAGCCAATCGCCGTTGCGGCTGTAAAGGCTGCGATCTGACTTGCCACAACAGGATGAAGAGGCAATGATTTGCCAGCATCGCCGAGATAGTCAAAAGATGTCGGCGTTGCCGATGCACTTCGTCCAGTCTCTTTTGAAGCCTCAACCATTGCCTTTTCCTCTTATTCAGCAGCTTCCATCACAGCACCAACGCTTGTGGCATTGGCTGTATACTGGTCAATCCGCGCTTCGATTTCCGGACGGAAATTACGAATAAGTCCCTGAACAGGCCAAGCCGCAGCATCACCAAGCGCACAGATCGTATGACCTTCGATTTGCTTGGTCACCTGGAAGAGCATATCGATTTCGCGTTTTTGCGCATTGCCGCGGACCATGCGCTCCAGCACACGCATCATCCAGCCGGTCCCCTCACGGCAAGGCGTACACTGACCGCAGCTCTCGTGCTTGAAGAAAGCCGAAATGCGCCAGATGGCCTTAATCACGTCGGTGGACTTGTCCATGACAATCATGCCGCCGGTACCGAAGGAAGACTTCACTTCACGCATACCGTCGAAGTCCATGATCGCATCGGCCATGTCTTCACCCTTGACGATAGGACAAGAGGCACCACCGGGAATAACACCCAACAGATTGTCCCAACCGCCGCGAATACCACCACAATGACGCTCGATCAGTTCGCGGAACGACAAGCCCATGGCTTCTTCAAACGTGCAAGGCTTGTTCACATGGCCAGATACCATGAACAGCTTGGTGCCCACATTGTTGGCGCGACCAATGGATGAAAACCAGCTTGCGCCACGACGCAGAATGGTTGGAGCAACCGCAATTGATTCAACATTGTTGACCGTGGTGGGGCAACCGTACAGACCCATATTGGCCGGGAACGGAGGCTTCAGACGAGGCTGTCCCTTCTTGCCTTCGAGACTTTCAAGCAGCGCAGTTTCTTCGCCACAGATATAGGCACCTGCACCGTGATGCAGATAAATGTCGAAATCCCAGCCATTCTTGTTGTTCTTACCCAGCAGACCGGCTTCATAGCACTCGTCCACCGCTCTCTGCAGCGCTTCGCGTTCGCGCATATATTCGCCACGAAGGTAGATATAAGCCGTGTGGGCACCCATGGCAAAACCGGCAATCACGCAGCCTTCCAGCAGCGTAAAGGGATCATGACGCATGATGTCACGGTCCTTGCAGGTGCCAGGTTCGGATTCGTCGGCATTCACCACGAGATAATGCGGACGACCATCGCTCTCCTTCGGCATGAAGGACCACTTCAGGCCGGTCGGGAAGCCAGCGCCACCACGGCCACGCAGGCCAGACGCCTTCATTTCATTGATGATCCAGTCGCGTCCCTTTTCCAGGATCTGCTTGGTTCCATCCCAATGGCCGCGGCTCATCGCGCCTTTCAGGGATTTATCCTTCAGACCATAGATATTGGTGAAAATGCGGTCCTTATCCTGTAACATCGCTCACCCCTTGGCCTTTTCAGCGTCATCAGCCTGCGCTGACTGACCCTCGCCCCAACGCACGGGCGTAATTTCCTCTGTCAATGTGACAAGCCCACCTTCTGGCGCGCTGAACACACGATCAATCTGCGGGCCCGTCTTGATTTCACTGCCCTTGCCAGCCTCAAACGCATCGATGATTTCTTCCAGACGCTGCGGGGTCAAATCCTCGTAAGCATCCTTGAAAATAATCACCATTGGCGCGTTCACGCATGCGCCCTGACATTCAACTTCTTCCCAGGACAGCGTTCCGGATTCGTTGGTGTGCAGAGGTTCAGCATGGATCTTTTTCTTGCATACTTTCATCAGCTCTTCAGAGCCGCGCAGCATGCAAGGCGTGGTGCCACAAACCTGAATATGGGCTTTGGTACCGACCGGCTTCAACTGAAACTGGGTGTAGAATGTCGCCACTTCCAACACACGAATGTAGGGCATGGCCAGCTTTTCAGCGACGAATTCGATCGTCGCCTTGGTCACCCAACCATCCTGCTCCTGGGCGCGCATCAGCAGCGGAATCACCGCCGACTGCTGCCGACCCTCAGGATATTTGCGGATCGTGGCCTCAGCCCATGCAGCATTTTCCTCGTTAAAGGCAAATGATGCCGGCT
>CAJYRE010000259.1 GCA_913776675.1 Rhizobiaceae bacterium | reverse complement strand
CAAGCCCCTCTTCATCGTATTGAAACGAGGCTGACATGGAGAAAATCGCCTTGCCATGCTGGATAGCCACCACCCGGCGCGTGGCAAAGCTGGCCCCATCGCGGATGCGCTCAACCTCATAGACAATCGGCACCGAAGGATCCCCCGGACGCATGAAATAGGCATGCAGCGAATGAACGTAACGATTCTCATCCACACAGCGCTGCGCCGCCACCAGAGCCTGGGCAATCACCTGCCCGCCAAACACGCGCTGCCAGCCCACCTGCGGGCTCGTGCCCCGAAACAGGTTGACTTCCAGCGGCTCAAGATCAAGCGTTTTGATCAATTGCGCCATGGGCGTATCGGAGCCGGATGAAGAAGGGGCGGAATGCGATGGCTGCGTCATTTTGGAAAAGTCCCGGTGGTAGGAAGATGCGTTAAACTGCTCTATATAAGAGTACAGAAGCAATACACAGTGCAAGGAATTGAGCGATGACAGATATGATTGTGGTGGGCGGCGGCTATGTGGGCCTGTCAGTAGCACTCGCTGTCAAGCTGGCTGCGCCGCACCTTGATATTGAGGTGATCGAGGCCGCCCCGAAAGACCAATGGAAGAAAGATCCGCGCGCCTCCGCCATCATTGCCGCCGCAAGCCGGATGCTGGGCGTTTTTGGCATCTGGGATGAAATCGTCACCCAATCCCAACCCATCACCCGGATGATCATCACCGATTCGAAAACCGGCGATGCCGTGCGCCCCGTTTTCCTCACCTTTGACGGCACCGTGCAGGATGGCGAACCTTTTGCTCATATGGTGCCCAATGTGGCCATGGTGGGCGCACTTCTAAAAGCTGCCAAGAAGGCCGGGATAAAAGTCAGCAATGGCATCCGCGCCACCGGCTTTTCTGGAACCGGCGCACAGGCCGAAATCAGCCTTTCTGATGGCACAAAGCGCACAGCGCGCCTGATTGTCGCCTGCGATGGTGTGCGCTCCCACCTGCGTGACATGGCTGGGATCAAAACCGTGACCTGGGCCTATGGTCAATCCGGCATTGTCACCACAGTGGACCATGAGCGCCCGCATGACGGCGTTGCCGAAGAACATTTCCTGCCCGCAGGCCCCTTTGCCATTCTGCCGCTGCCCGGAAACCGTTCATCCTTGGTGTGGACCGAGCGCACCGACGATGCCGATCGCCTGGTCGCCTCGGATGATCTGGTCTTTGAAACCGAACTGGAGCGCCGCTTCGGCCATAAACTCGGAGCCATTCGTGCCACGGGCGACCGCAAGGCCTTTCCGCTGGGACTCACGCTGGCCCGCGCGTTCATTGCTCCGCGCCTGGCGCTGGCAGGCGATGCGGCCCACGGCATTCACCCCATCTCCGGACAGGGGCTCAATCTGGGTTTCAAGGATGTGGCAGCACTGGCAGAAACCATTGTCGATGCCGACCGTTTGGGTCTTGATATTGGCAGCGTCAACGTGCTGGAACGCTATCAGGCATGGCGCCGGTTTGACACATTCCGCATGGGCGTTACCACCGACGTGCTGAACCGGCTGTTTTCCAACGATGTCATGCCGCTGCGCATTGCCCGCGATTTCGGACTGGGACTGGTGGAACGCCTGCCCAAACTCAAAAGCTATTTCATTTCGGAAGCCGCTGGAACCGCCACCGCCAACAATCCGAAACTGCTGATCGGCCAGAGTCTATAATCGCTTGCGCTCTGGCCCTTTTCCAAGGGCATGGTCGTTTCTGGCCGTCAGAAAAGCCAGATAAAAATCGCACAACCATCATCCTTTCAGGTTCGAAATGAACAGGGCGGGATGCTTTGGTGTGCCCAAAAGCGGCAGTCGTCCAAAAAACCAGACATTCAGATGGAACTTTCTGACTGCGGAGCAGTTTTAGGTGTCGTGAAGATCTGGTGATCCAGACACAAAATCCGGACGTAGATCTTCATACCTGATTAACGAACCCATTTTTGCCCAAAATATTTGCGTGACCGAATGGAGGTGGCCGTGAATTCTGTGCAAGCTGACAAGCAGTTCATTAAACGTGCCATGGCTGCGCCCTATCTGGAGCGGCAGGAAGAGCATGATCTTGCTGTGCGCTGGAAGGACAACAACGACCAGAATGCCCGTAATCAGATTGCCATGTCGCACATGCGTCTGGTGATTGCCATGGCTTCAAAATTCAAAGGCTTCGGTCTTCCTCTCAGCGACCTTATTCAAGAAGGCTATATAGGGCTGTTGGAAGCCGCGGCAAGGTTTGAACCCGAAAGAGAATTTCGTTTTTCCACCTATGCAGGCTGGTGGATCAGAGCATCCATGCAGGATTATATCCTGCGCAACTGGTCGATTGTGCGCGGTGGCACAAGTTCGGCCCAGAAATCCCTGTTCTTCAACCTGCGCCGCTTGCGGGCCAAACTGGCCCAAGGCGACCAACGCCTGACCGATCAGGCCATTCATGCCGAAATTGCCAATGCCATTGGTGTCAACATCGCCGACGTACAGGCCATGGATGCCCGGCTCTCAGCCAATGACATGTCTCTGAATGCGCCGGTTTCCACCGCGTCTGAAGACGGCTCCGAACGGCTGGACATGCTGGTGAGCGACGCACCCGCCCCGGACGAACAGGTGACAGACATGATTGACACCGAACGCCGGATGGATTGGCTGATGGAAGCCATGCGCAACCTCAACAGCCGCGAAACACTGATTATCCAGGCCCGTCGTCTTTCCGATGATAGCGCGACGCTGGAAGAACTGGGGGCGGAACTGGGCATTTCAAAGGAGCGTGTCCGCCAGATTGAGACCCGCGCGATGGAAAAGCTGAAGGTGGCCCTGATGGATGCCAATCCGCAAATGGTGGCCTGAGGCCAACGGACGACGCAAGATGAAAAGGCTGCGCCCCATCGGGGCGTGGCCTTTTTCTATGAATTTATTCGGCAATAATCTTCACCCGACTGCCAACAGGCGGCATTTGTCCGGCTGGAAGCGCATTCAGCACCTTGAACAATTCAAGCTTGCGATCAGTGCCCATCATCCGCGCCGAGAGCGTGGCCAAGGTATCGGATGCCGCAACGGTAATCACCCGCACACGCAATGGCTTGAGGCTCTGGGCCTCCTGTGGCGTAATGCGCCGGAATGTCTTGCGCAAAATATCGGCCGTTGGCTCAAGCTGGTCGCTGCCTTTCGGCACCGCCGTGAGGAAACGGAAGATTTGCCCGCCAAGACGCACCACCGTGACATCAAAATCCCAACGATCCGCTGAAGCGCGCGCCGTTGCAGCCTCCAGACCATCCACCTGAATGGCGCGAATGGTATCAGGCAACAAGCCTGTGACCCAGCCACTGGAAATATAATTGGTCAGGCTACGGTTTTGCGTATCGGCCACACCATCAAAGCGCACGGCAATATCACCCGGCCCTGTGGCCATAACAGCCTCAACCTTGTTATCGATCTGGAAGCCGTCCGGCACATCAAACCGGATCCCCAGCCCCCCATGCAAGAAGGTGTGGCCGCGCACATAGCCCTCTTGCGGGCTATCGCCATACAACAGCCCATCAATACCATCGAGAAAATAGTTACGGCCCTTGTCACCCGTGGAGCCTTCAGGACCAAACGCACGGGCATGATCACGCGCCAGTTCCACACGCTGCGGCGTACTGGGATGGCTGGAAAGGAAATCCATGCTCTGGTCCGCATTGGGATCAGCCGACACATAATGCTGATAAGCCGCCATGGAATCCAGAAAACGAGCTGCGGCATAGGGGTCATATCCCGCCTCGCCCAGTGTGCGCACACCAATGGTATCCGCCTGCAACTCCTGCTGACGCGAAAAGGCCGCAAGCCGCATCTTGCCCCGCGCCAAAGCCTGCTTTCCGGCCAGATCGCTGGAGAGAACCTCGGACACCACGCGGCTGGCAATCACCTCCGCCTCTTCACGGCGCTGGCGCTCAATGCCGTGGTTGGCGGTCACATGCGCCATTTCATGGGACAGCACAGCCGCCACTTCCGACGCATCATTGGCCAGTGCCAGCAGACCACGGGTGACATAAAGATAACCGCCGGGCAGCGCAAAGGCATTGATGTTGGGGGAATTCAGAATGGTGATTCGGTAGGACTGCTGCGGATTATCAGACACCGCTGTCAGCGCACCGGCAATTTTGGCAACCAGCCGTTCTGTTTTGGCATCATGATATTCACCCCCGTAGCTGGCCAGAATACGCGGGTGTTCACGTGCGCCCATCTGGGCGCGCGGATCACTTTTCTGCACTTCCTGCACAATCTGCGGCGACGACGAAGGGGCCACATTGGCCTGATAGGATTGCTCAAAAATTGACTGGCAACCCGACAGCATGGCAACGGCAAACAAGGCCGAGCCAAGGCAAAGCGAACGCCCAAGCGTCTGCAAGCACAGCGCAGGTGCAGCAGAAGCCGGCACAAACACGGTCACTTTGTGGTGCATCCTAGAAACGTGCTCGTCCCCTGCTCACTCAACCCTTCCTGCTTCGCACCAGCGCACGAAGCAGACGGCCGACGGTTTCACTGCCCATACTTAACAGCATATTATTGATTTATATAAAACTGCGCACTGCACAAGATAGCACATTTGGATAAGAAAATGTTAACAATGGCATTGATTTGTGCATTGCCTTCCTGCCGTCATTGCAATGGCTTTCGTCTGAAATGAGGCAAGAGCGTGCCGCTTTTCAGCTTTGGCGAAATTTTTTCAGCGCTTCGGTGTGGTTGTCCCTGAAAAAAGCAGCCTGATCGCAGTGCAAAATAATATTCCCACGATCCATGAAGATCACATCATCGGCCAGACGTTCCACATCGCTCAGGTGGTGGGTGACGATCAAAACGCTATTGGCTGTTTCCCGATGTAACGCCTTCAACAAATCCGCCATACTGGCCCGCAAACCCGGATCAAGGGCTGCAAAAGGTTCATCCAGCAGCAAAATGGGTTTGCGGCGCACCAGCGCTCTGGCAAAGGCCACCCGTTGTTTTTCGCCGCCGGAAAGCGTGGCAGGCAGGCGTTTTTCATAACCTGCCAATCCAACCCGCTGCAACGCATCACCAATCGCCTGCCGATCAGCAAGCGACAGGCGCAAGGAAGGATGGATGCCAAGCCCGATGTTGGTGGCAATATCCAGATGCGCAAACAGGTTATGGTCCTGAAACACCAGCGATACGGGCCGCTGTGCAGGGGTATGCCCACTCACATCGGTATTATTGATCAGCACCCGCCCGGTTTCGGGGCGCTCGAACCCGGCAATCAGATTGAGCAAGGTGGATTTGCCGGAGCCTGAAACGCCGGTAATCGCCGTTATTTTGCCGGGTAAAACTTGCAGATTCAATGCAAAATCCACCGTCCCAAGCCTCAACTGCACCTTCTCAAGGTTAATAATCGGAGGAGCCGGATGAATCATGCTTTTTTCTCCTGTACGCTTCCGGCAGTCCCCAGCATGGTCAGCACCAGACAGACAATGCCCAGCAGCAAGGCCAATCCGTCAGCATCCGTGGTACGATAGCTGCCCATGCGGCTATACAACAGCCAGGGCAAGGTGGTGAGTGTGCCGGAACCGAACAGCGCCACAGCACCGAGATCGCCCAGAGACAGCGCCATGGCAAAAGACAGTGCCATCAGCAAAGGTCTTCGCAACCCCGGCCAATCGACCATCCGCCATTTTGCCAATCCGCAAATGCCCAGACTGGCGCAAAGCCGTTCCGTGCGCTGGCGATGTGTTTCCATGGCTGGGGCCAGAACCCGCATGGTGAAGGGCAAAGCCATCAATGCATTGATCACCACCACAATGGGCGCGGCAAACGAAATTCCATTGCCGAACTGCCGCAGCGCCAGAAACCAGCCGGTGGCCAGCACAACAGCAGGCACCAGCAGCACCAGCGACGCAGTTGCCCCCATCAGATGCAACAGCAACCGTGACGCCCATGTTTGGAAACGCAAGGCCGCCAGCGTAGCGCGCGCCTGCACAAAAGCGACAGTCAACACCAGGCTGATCAGCGCCGCCGGAACCGCAATGGCCAGACTGATCCCCAGCGCATGGGCAAAAGCCGGGTCCATGACCAGTTTTTTCAAATCCGCGTGCAATCCGGCCAGCAGAATTTTGAGCAAAGGAGCGATAAGAAAGGCCGCAGACAGCATGAGAACACATCCATCCATTAACCGCGCCATGCGTGTCTGGCTATCGAGACGCTGGCCCGGTTTTTCATCGGTCATGCCTTGCCCATCCGGCGGCGGCACCAGCGCCAGCAAGGCCAGCAACAAGGCCGTCACCAGCAATTGCAGGCAGGCCAATGCCACCGCTTTGGGCGGATCAAAATCAAACCGCAAGGCCTGATAAATCGCCACTTCCAGCGTGGTGGCTCCCGGCCCGCCACCCAGCGTCAGCACCAGCGTAAAACTGGTGGCGCAGAGCATAAAAATCAGTCCAGCAATGCCCGGCAACAGCCCACGCATGGTTGGCCATTCAACAAAGTGGAAAATCGCGCCGCGTGACATGCCAAGGCTGGCCGTCAGCCGCCAATAATCCGGCGGCACACGCTCCAACCCTGCCAACAGCAACCGCACCGCCAATGGCATATTAAAAAACACATGCGCCAGCAAAATGCCCGTCAAACCATAAATGCTGACCGGCACCGACTTGCCAAACCAAGCCAGAACCCCATTGATCAAACCATTGCGCCCCCAGATACCAATCAGACCCAAAGCGCCAATCAGCACCGGCAGGCCCATAGGCAATGCCATCAACCGGATCAGCCAACGCCGACCGATAAAATGCTGCTGCCGCGCCAGAGCAAGCGCAACAGGCAGAGCCAAACCAAGGGAGAGCAATGTGGAAAGGCCTGCCTGCCACACCGTAAAGCGTAAAATGGCCAGTGTGTAAGAATCGAAATCCCAAACGCCAGCCAGACCCGTGGTTTGCAGCAGGGAAAAAACCGAGACACCAACAAACACTAACAGGCTGACGAGGCCCCAAACCCCGCCAGCAATCGAGACAATCTGTCTTGTGCGCCCGTTCATTGGCCAGCAGAGAACTGGGGCATCACGCGGCTCATTTCACCGCCATGGCTGTCTGCCATTCTTCAATCCACGCCTTGCGGTTGGCCGCGACCTCTTGAGAATTCATCAGGAAGGTCTTTGTCGGCTGCACCAGCTTGGAAAATGCCTCCGGCAGGGGAGCCGATGTTTTGGTCACGGGCATCATCCAGTTGTTGGTTGGAATTTCATCCTGAAAGCCCGGCGTCAGCATGAATTTCAAAAAGGCCCGCGCCAGATCCTGGTGCTTGGCATTTTTCAACATGCCCGCCACTTCAATCTGGATGTAATGCCCTTCCGAGAAGGCTGCGGCCTGATAGCGGTCGGATTTTTCGGCGACCATATGGTAGGCGGGCGATGTGGTATAGGACAGAACCATGGGCACCTCGCCCTTGGTGAACAGCCCATAGGCCTCCGACCAGCCGGGCGTGACTGTCAGGACACGGTTTTTCAGCTTGGCCCAAGCGGCAGGCGCATCCTTGCCATAGACGGATTTGACCCACAGCAACAAGCCAAGGCCCGGCGTGGATGTGCGTGGATCTTCAATCACGATCTTCTGGTTCGGATCACCTTCCACCAGTTCCTTCAGGCTCTTTGGCGGATTTTTGATGGTCTGCGTATCATAGACCACGGCGAAATGGCCGTAATCGTAAGGCACAAACACATCATCCTTGAAACCGCCGGGAACCTGCGCCGCCGACGCATCAATACCATTCGGAGCAAACAGCCCGGTCTGCTTGGCTTCTTCTGTCAGGTTGGTATCAAGCCCTAGTGCCAGATCGGCGGCACTTGAAGCGCCTTCCAGCTTCAGGCGGTTCAGCAGAGCAACGCCATCTTCCAGACCGACGAAATTGACCGTGCAGCCACAGGTTTTTTCAAAGGCTGCTTTCACCTTGGGACCGGGGCCCCATTCCGAAATGAAGCTCTCATAGGTGTAGATCGTCACCACCTTGTCATCAGCCTTTGCGACAACGGATGTCAGCAACAGGGATGCCAAAGCAGCAACGGCAGTCTGCCGGATACGGGTGATCAGGGTGGCCATTCGCCTCTCCTCTTCAACAGGTTACGATAGGGGATAGGGCGGCACACAGACCACGCATCTAATCCCTCCGCCGGTGTTAACCGGATCAGGTTCCGCGGGTTGGCAGAAAGCCTCTCAGCATGTTCATGCAAACATGCACCCCGTTAGATGCCTCCTGCATAGCGTGAAGCCTAACACCTGACAAGAAGCAGATGGCGACAGACTGTTAAACAAGGCATGATAAGCCATAAAGCGAATCGCTTAAGGTAATGACCCATTGATCACAGCATCCAAGACACCTGCTTCTGAAGATGGTATTTCTGCCGCCGGGCTGGATATGTCCTTTGCCGAGCAATTGCGGGTCGCCGGTCAGTCTTTCTGGGCCAGCCGGGTGCGCGGGCGTATCATTCTGCTTTGTCTTTTGCTGCTGGCAACCCTGCTGTTGCTGACCTACGGGCAGCTTCTGCTCAATCGCTGGAACCAGCCTTTTTACAACTCTCTCGAAAACCGCGATATTTCTGCCTTCTGGCGAGAACTGCGCAATTTCTTCTACATTGCTGCGTTTTTGCTGGTCATCAATGTTGCCCAGACATTTTTGAGCCAGATGACGGCGCTTTACATGCGCGAAGGGCTGGCGCGCGATATGGTCGATCAATGGCTGAAAGGCAGGCGCGCTTATCGGCTGTCCGTGTCCAGTCCGCTGGGGGTCAATCCCGATCAGCGCCTGCATGAAGATGCCCGCAAGCTGGCCGAAGCCACCACCTCGCTCAGCGTCGGGCTGGTACAATCCACTATTCTTCTGGTCAGTTTCATCAGTGTGCTGTGGGCCTTGTCGGGCAATTTTGTCCTGCCGATTTTTGGCTATCAGATTGCCATTCCCGGCTATATGGTCTGGGGCGCGCTGATTTATGCAGGCGGGGCGGCGGTTGCCAGCAATCTGGTGGGCGCACGGCTGACGCGCCTCAATGCCATCCGCTATGCCCGCGA